>NZ_JBLUOI010000001.1:0-177387 GCF_048059995.1 Metabacillus sp. YM-086
GTTTGCACAGGTTGTGGTTGAAAAACTGAATTTCTCAGGACAGATATCTTTTGACTTTATCATACATGAAAATGGAGTCGCCTTTCCGATAGAATGTAACCCTAGAGCGACAAGTGGTCTCCATTTATTTGATAAGAAATTGGCTTATCTATTCACAGATGCAAAATCAATTCTTTATCCTAGGAAGGATAAAAAAGAAGCGATAAAGTTGGCCGTTTTTTTATATGGATGGAAACAAGTAAAAAGTCTACGTCAACTTAGGAGATTGTTAGAAGTATTTTTTTCATATAAGGACATTACGTTTACAAGCAATGACCTTGGGCCTTACTTTTATCAACTAATTAGTTTATATAAGATGTGGAAGGAAAGCAGAAGAAATAAAGTTTCTCTTATGGAACAATCCACCATAGACATAAGTTGGGATGGTGAAACGATTTGAATGTATTAGTAACTGGAGCTACTGGTTTTTTAGGAAGAAAAGTAGCGCTTCATCTTGCTTCGATTGGATACAATGTCACAGGGACAGGACGAAACCAACTAGTAGGGGACTCTCTTTCTAATTCTGGGATTCAATTTAAAGCATGTCATTTGGAAAATCGTGATGGTATCATAATGTTGTGTGAAAATCAACATTTTGTTATTCATTGTGGAGCGCTTTCATCTCCATGGGGCAAGTATAATGACTTTTATCAAGCGAACGTTATTGGTACAAAAAATGTAATTGATGGCTGTAAAAAGTGGAATGTGAGTCGCTTGGTTCATGTTTCAACACCAAGTTTATATTTTCACTATGACGAGCGTCAAGATGTGAAAGAAGATGATAGTTTACCGGAAAAATTCGTTAACCATTACGCAAAGACTAAATTTCTTGCAGAAAAAGAAGTAGACCAAGCTTTTATAGATGGTTTATCAACCATTACGATAAGGCCCCGAGCACTATTTGGTCCTGGTGATCAGGCTATTTTTCCAAGACTTATCAAGGTTTGTGAAAAGGGAATGTTCCCTAAAGTCGGGTCTGGTGATGTTGTTATTGATATGACTTATATAGATAATGCTGTAGATGCAATCCTTTTATGTATGAACTCTAGATCTGAAACGTTGGGACAAAAATATAATATTACAAATGGTGAAAGAGTTCAGTTATATTCTATGATTGATACAGTAATGAAACGACTAGGCAGGTCGTTTACTTATAAACAGATTTCATTTAAAAAAGCTTTTCATCTAGCAACATCTTTGGAGTATGTATCGAAACTTCTTCTTTTTGGAAAAGAGCCCTTGCTCACAAGATATACAGTTAGTGTCCTTTCTCAATCTCAAACACTATCAATTGAAAAGGCAAAGAGTGAATTAGGATATAAGCCAGCTGTTTCTGTTGAAGATGGGACGAAGGAATTTGTAGATTGGTGGAAGTCACATGTCCATTAACATGATGAAAATTTTTGCTTGTGGGTATTGTACACATCCAGAAAAAATTGTGAACCCTCAAAAAACATTAAAAACAATAAAATTTCCAGCTACAGTAGCTTTGTTAAAACATCCAACTATTGGCTATATTCTTTTTGATACAGGTTATGCTTCTTATTTTCTAGAAGCTACTAAGGTATTCCCTTATTCTATTTACGCAAATTTAACACCTGTTTTCTTCTCAGAAGAACGATCGATTAAAAATCAATTAAAGAAACAAGACATAAATCATAATGACATTAAAATCATCATTCTTTCTCATTTTCACGGAGATCATGTTGGAGGATTAAAGGATTTCCCGAACGCAAAAATAGTAACTTTTAAAAAAGCTTATAACCACATCAAAAAACTTAGCAAGCTGAGAGCCTTAACTAAAGGCTGCTTGCTTGATTTACTTCCTAAAGATTTTCAAGAAAGAGTTTCTTTTATTGATGAAAAACCTTTACTACCTTTAGGGGAAAGTTATCATCCTTTCACGGGAGGTTTTGATGTGTTTGGAGACGATTCTATAATTGCTGTAGACTTAACAGGTCATGCTATAGGTCAGCTAGGAATCTTCGTGAACTTGAGTAGTGGTAAAAAAATCTTTCTTTGTGCTGATGCTGTTTGGCAAAGTACCGCTTTTGAAAATATGATTTTCCCTCATCGTATAGCCCATTTATTAATTGAAGATATTGACGCTTATAAACAGAATCTTAAAAAGTTACATCTATTATCTAAGCAAAATCAACATATTGAAATATTACCAACTCACTGCCAAAAAACGTGGGAGATCGCAAAAGAGGGTATCATTTATGAATAAATTGTTATTACTCAAACAGTATTTTCTTACAAAGTATGGTAGGAGGTTTACTTCTCGGGAAAAATTGCTTGCTTTTCACGACAAAAAAATGAAAAAACATATAAAAAATGTTTTAAAGCATTCTACCTTTTATAAAAAACTCTATCAAGATGAAAGGTACCATCATGACTGGACATCCCTTCCTATCATTACGAAATCTGATATGATGGACTCTTTTAATGAGTTAAATACCGTCGGAATTAAGAAAGAAAAAGCTTTTCAGTTAGCTTTTGATGCGGAAGAAACGAGGGATTTTTCCCCTAGAATAGGAAATGTTTCAATAGGTCTTTCTTCTGGAACAAGCGGAAATCGAGGCTTATTTCTAGTAAGCAATAGAGAAGAGGCAATGTGGGCTGGAACGGTTCTTGCGAAGATGTTACCAAGCAGTATTTTCAGAGAGCATAGGGTTGCCTTTTTTCTAAGGGCAAATAGTAATCTTTATGAATCGACAGAAAGCGGAAAAATTAGCTTTCATTATTTTGATCTGTTAGATTCATTTCCTAAACATATAGAACGATTAAATCAGCTTAAACCTTCAATTATCATTGCGCCCCCTTCGATGTTAAGAATGATTGCTACATGGAAGCATAAACAGATTATTAGTATTTCTCCAGAAAAGATTATATCGGTAGCAGAAGTACTAGAAGATCTTGATAGAACATATATAGAACACATTTTCCAACAAACTCTGCATCAAGTATATCAAGCGACAGAAGGATTTTTAGCTGCTACCTGTTCATTTGGAGTTCTTCATATGAATGAGGATATAATCGCGGTTCAAAAAGAGTATCTTAACAAAGAAAAGGGAATATTTGTACCGATTATTTCAGACTTTACTAGGAAAACGCAACCGATTATTCGATATCGTTTAAATGATATATTAATAGAGAAAAAGACAGCATGCCCCTGTGGGTCACATTTTTTAGCATTAGAACGGATAGATGGGCGTTGCGATGATCTTTTTTATGGGAAAAAATTATTAACAAATGAAGAAATATGTTTATTCCCAGATTTCATTAGAAAATCTATCATGATTGCATCAGATCAGATTTTAGAATATAAGGTTATGCAGCGGGAGTTCAACTTAATAGAGATTAAGTTGAAGGTAGAAAGTGATGAAGAAGTAGTTAAAGAACTTGTTTTAGCTGAGTTACAAAAATTGTGGAAACATGAACAATTATTAATTCCACAGTTTCACTTCACACCTTATGACATAGTTACGTCAGACCGAAAGTTAAAACGAATTGAAAATATGATGAAGGGTAAAAGTAATGATTCATTTATATAATGCTGATAATTTTCATACAATTGATTGGTTTTCTAAGCGAAACGGACAGTTTTTAAAGACTTACTTTGAGCCTTTAATAAAATATGAGATTCCCTATTTCATTGAAAATGTTCATTCGAAGATTTATTTGTTAGAAGTAGGTGATCTTCTTTTGCCGGTTTCTGTAACTGACCAACAGTATAAGGATTCATATGTTGCTTCGCCTTATACTCATTATATTAGCTATGCAAAAGAAGAGTTATGGGAGCTAAAGAACAAGGCGCTTGAAGAGCTTCTTCGTCCTGTAATCGGGATGATGGGACAGCTTCTTCGAAAGAGTAACATGAACAAAGTTGTTATTGTTAATAATTGGCTTTTATCAACAAATCTATTTGAATCAACTTTGTCTTTTAATCAAGTGCAGAGAATCACAGATTTTTTAGCTAGGGAGTTTCCTAAGCACACGATCTTGTTTCGATCGATTACAAAGAATTTGCATGAAAATATGATGAAATCGTTTGATACAGTTGGATATAAAAGAATAATGTCACGGTCTATCTATCTATTTAATCCTGAACAAAAGCTCACTAAGCAACAACTAAAAAACCTCTATCAAGACGAAAAACTGATCAAAAAGCATCAGTATAAAATTAGAGATGTAAGTATAGAAGATTGTGATCTTATTTTGCGTTTGTATTTAGAATTATATATACAAAAGTATTCCACTAATAACCCTCAGTTTACATCAGAGTTCATTCGTCATGCGTATAAAAGTAAGTTATTAACCTTTAAAGTGGTTTGTAAAGGTGATCAAATAGTAGGTGCTATAGGATTTTTCATCCAAGGAAAGGTGCTGACGACCCCGATTTTAGGCTATAGCATAAAGTTGGAGAAAAATGCTGGGTTATACAGGGTTCTTTCATTCCTTATTACGAAAGAAATTATGAACAATCATTATATCGGGCATCGTAGTGCTGGGGCGGGAGAATTTAAAAGAAAGCGCGGTTCCATTCAACAGATTGAATATACATATTTTTATCAAAAACATCTGCCTATGACTCAGAGATGGGGGTGGAATTTGCTCAAAATTATAATGGATCTTGTTGTCGAACCATTAGCTAAGAAAAAACAATTTTAACCTTTTGAATAAGCCTTACTTTAATTACCATCGCTACTTCAAAGAGTTATTTGTTACTATTTTAAAAGAGTTTGCCACAAAAGGAGTGAGTACCTTGAAAAAGCAATATCTTTTAATGATAGTAGCTGTTATCTTGTTTGCAGGAGGATTTTTTTCAGGCGTTCTCTTCTCGAATATAGAACGACAAAACCAAACTAACGATCAGTCTAAACAAACTGAGATTTTATCTAAATCTATAAAACAACCGCCTCTGAAAAAAATTCCGGATGTGAAGGAATCCAAGCCAAAAGTGTTAATAGGCTATGTTCAAGATTTTAGAGATCCAGAAACAATCGACTTTTCTTCACTAACGCACGTTGTCTATTCCTTTGCCCATCCAACCAAAGATGGAAGTATTTTATTAAACGGAGGAACGGAGCCAACAAATTTAAAAAAGTTAGTAAAGCGCGCACATAATCATGATACAAAAGTTTTGCTGGCCGTTGGTGGTTGGTACCATATTGAGGGCGGCGAATCGTATGATTATTTTAAAACGGCCATTTCTTCGGAAACTTCTAGAACTAAATTAATAAATGAACTACTAGCTATAGTGGATAGGGAGCAATTAGATGGAATAGACATCGATTTTGAGCATCCACGTTCACAAGAAGATGCCGACCAACTGTTAGAATTTACGAAGCAATTGAGCAATAAATTGCATCAAAAAAAGAAACAGCTCACAATTGCTGTCTACTCAAAAATTCACAGTGTAGCAGGTACAGAAATTCAATCAGTTGTATTTCATCCTGAAATGTTTACCTATGTAGATTATGTGAATATTATGGCTTACGATGGCCAATGGGATGGGGAGTACAATGCAGCGAATTTAGCTCCTTATTCATTTATAGAAAACATTGTGAAATATTGGGGAGCACTTTTTGACAGTAATAAATTACCACGTGAAAAACTGGTGCTGGGTGTTCCTTATTATGCTCAGCCTGAAGATCCATCAATTAAACAAATGTCCTTCGGGGCAATTATTGCCAACAATCCTAAATTTGCTCATCACGATGCAGCACAAGTAAATGGAACAACATATCATTATAACGGCATTCCCACTATAGAGAAAAAAACCATGCTTGCTATAGATCAAGAATTTGGAGGCATGATGATATGGGAGATGGGACATGATGCATCTGGAGATTATAGCTTAACAACAGTCATATCACAGCTGTTAGAAGATGAAAAATTGTTAGTAAGAGAAGAATAAATGCCTTATACACGTTCATCAAATAAGATGAACGTGTTTTTCTTATCGGTTAGGAAGAAAAAAATTATTGTTTATCATGATTTTTCGCCATTTCATCTTTTATTCGTTCTTCCTCTTCTAGCACGCAAATACGAGTAATTTGTTCGATTAACATATGATTTACATAATCGCCTTCCTCAATGCAAGAGCTTTCCTTATCTTCATTCATATGCTTAGAGCTCCTTTCTCCTGAATAGACAAAATTATAAAGGAATGTAACTCGGCATTTGCCATTGTTAAGCCTAATTTTTATTTTATCATTTGTATTAAAAGGAAACTGTATTCAAAAACAAAAGACCTTTTTCGGCTAAGGTCTTTTAAATGTATAAATCATATATTATTAACAGTAATGATCCTTAGCGGATCTGGAATAGAGAATAAGCTCTAATTCTTTTTCAGTTGCCTCATAAAACTGTCTTCCATCAGGCATTTTAAAAACATTTTGATCCAAAAGAGCAGAAATAATTTCCGCTTTAGTTATAAAAGTATCTTTTGTTGCTTCACACATACATATCACCTCAAAAATTGAAAGCGTTTACAATAATATAATAAAGAAAATTTCAGGAAATGTCAACCAGATTTACATGTAGTTTTTTAATTATTTAAATCAGATTGGTATTAAGATCTTTTAAAACCTGACGATATAACAGAAGGGAATTGTATACATACATATAAAAAATTTAAAAATCAAATAACATCTTTGTAAATAGCAGAGGAGTGTTTTTATGAAAAGTAAGTTGACCTTAAAAACAATAAAATCAAAGCTTTCCGTTACACTAATCATGGTTTCAATTATTCCATTAATAATAATGAGTACGTTACTTTATTTTATGACAAATCAAGCTTTTTCAACTATTATGACCAACAATCAAGCTTCAACGAAGGAATCTATATCCAATCAGTTAAAAGACGTCTCAGAAGAATTATTAAACTTAACAGCACTTTATGCAAATAACCGAGAATTAATTGAAGCTTATTATTCAGGAGACCGGGAGAATTTAGCAAAGATTGCTGGTCCTATCTATGAAAGATTACAGAAGGAGCATTTAGTAGACGTATTTGAATTCGGAAGTGTAGATGGTACCGTTTTTTATAGAGGTCATAATCCTGAAAAGTTTGGCGATGATAAAAGCGATAAAACGGCTATTCAAGAAGGATTAAAAGGTACTGCTTCTACAGGCTTTGAATTTGGAAGTAGTGGGTTAGCCGTCCGTGCATTCGTGCCAATTACTTATAACAATCAAATTATTGGTACATTACAAACGGGACTTGATAGTCAAGTTATTGAATCAATTACCCAATCTGTTAAAGGTGTACAATTAAATATAATGAATGTAGAAGGCGAGATTTTAGTAGGATCAGATAAAAATGCTATAGGGACAACGTTCCAGGACGAATCAGTTATAAAGCAAGTTACTACTGGAAGAGAAATATCAAAAGAAAATAAACAATCCGTTGATTTATACATGCCTTTATATGATCCAACGAAAACTGAAGTAATTGGAATAATAAATTTGAGGCAGGATGTAGCTATATTAAATAAAGTTCAAAATCAAATTCTTATCTATCTATTTCTTATTGGGGCCGGAGCAGCTCTAATGGTCATTATTGTTGCTTTGTTGATTAGCAGAGGTTTCTCGAGACCATTACAACAGGTAAATAATATTATGGATGAGATTTCAAAAGGAAATCTCAAAAATGAATATACTGGAAAAGAGCGTAATGATGAGTTTGGTAATCTAATTAATTCCGTTCTTGATACTCAATTAAAACTTAGATCAATGATTGAAAACATATCAGAGGTATCTTCTAATGTTCAAAAGCAGTCAACTATAATGAAAAATTCGTGTGATGAGGTTAATTTGTCTAGTCAGCAAGTTGCTTTAACAATGCAAGAGCTGTCAAGTGGGTCAGAGTCCCAAGCAACATCGACTACAAGCTTATCTCAACAAATAGAAGCTCTTTCACAACGTATCTCTGAGGCCAATATTGATGGAGATCTTATTAAAGAATCTTCAGTACATGTGAAAAGTCTAACCAATAAAGGTTATGAGCTAATGATCGAATCTATAGATCAAATGAACATGATTAATAAAATTGTTAACGAATCTGTCCAAAAAGTTGAGGGATTAGATAGACAAACAAATGAGATTTCCAATTTGATAAACGTTATTCAAGAGATTGCTAATCAGACTAACTTATTGGCATTAAACGCTGCGATTGAAGCAGCAAGAGCAGGGGAGAGCGGGAAAGGGTTTGCAGTTGTAGCTGATGAAGTTCGAAAATTATCAGAGCAAGTATCGCAGTCCATTTCTGGTATTACTGCTATTACAAATAACATTCAAACCGAGTCTAGTAATGTTGTTACATCCCTTATGACTGGTTATGAACAGGTAGTGGAAGGAACAAATCAAATTAAAGAAACGGGCAATAAATTTGAACAAATCAATGTGTCTGTTAGCGATATGGTGAACAAAATTCAAGCCATTACTCTAAATCTAAACGAAATAAAAGAGAGCAGTAGTGAGATCAATCATGCCATTGAACATATTGCTTCTATTTCAGAGGAAGCTGCTGCCGGAATTGAACAAACATCAGCTTCTGCACTCGAAACAACAACTTCGATGGATCATGTTTCTTCTCAAGCAGATGGAATTGAAGAACAAGCTGAAAAGCTAGAATCGTTAATTAGAAAGTTTAAAATGTGATACAAAAAGGGCTAACTCGATTTTTGAGAGTTAGCCTTTTTGTTATTATAAAGATTGATTAATTCCTTTTAAAATATGAATACTTGTTTCTTCTAATGTTAATGGAAGAGATATCATATGGTTTGGTTTCTGTTTAATAAAAGACAGGGCCCCTTCTGAAATAAAAACAAAATCTGAATGTTGATAAATGAACTCTAATTCATGCTCTGGCATATTCAAATGAGCATGAGATATATGAAACTGATTGATGCCAGCCTCATTCACTTTTTGACTCATCCATTTACTACCCTTTTCCCCAAAACACATAAAGCTTACTTTACTTTCTGGCTTAATCTTTGAAAGGGAAACTAGTTTTGTTGGTTCCAAAGTAGCTCCAATAGTATAAACATATGTTTGGGGAGGAACAATTCTTCTTAATTCTTCAGAGTGATTGAGGGTGGTAATAATGATTGAACAATCACGAAGTTTATGATTAAGATCATCATTATGAATAAATGCTAAATCAACTTCAGCATTTGGTAGATAGTTAACTAATTGATTAAAGTAAAACTGATAATCATGTTCGTTACACTCGATAAATAAAACACGTACTTTTGTTTCTTTTATAAAATATTGGCTGTACATATATGTAACGGATAAGAATTGTTCCAGTGTATAACCCTGCTCAACGCTATCCTTAACAACTTGTTCAATCGATCGATGAACAGCTGTTTCCTTTAACGATTGGACTGAGTTATGGCTGGAAATCTGAGTTCTTTTTCCCTTACCCATTAACAAGATTTGCTCATCTTTTAATAAAGTGTACGCTGAGTTAACTGTATTACGATTAATCCCTAATTGATCACCAAGCTGATGTACATTTGGCAGATAGTCACCTGGTTGTAAAATGCCTTTTACAATTAAATATTTTATTTGTTCTTTTAAAAAAAGGTTTAATGGTATAGGAATATCTTCAGAAATGATTAAGGGTAATTTATCAAATTGGCGCATGAACGTAACCTCCGTTACCATTCATACTAAATAAGAAAAGAAAAAAATACAAGATCATTATATTGAAAAATATGGTACTCAACATTATAATAAACATATTAACATATGTTATTATGTTTTTTAACTTATGAAGGAGTGATGTAAAATGCAAAGATCAGTTGGAAATACAAGTCAAAGTAATAATGAATTACAACTAAAGAAGAAAAGAAGTTCACCATTAAAGGTTAGTTTACAAGCTATATTAGTAGGAGGTTTTGGTGGTTTTTTCACAATATTTGCTTTGTCATTAATAAGTTGGAATGATGTGGCTTTATTAATGGCACCATTTGGAGCAAGTTGTGTTTTGGCTTTTCATGTATGGGATTCTCCACTATCGCAACCTAGAAATATTATAGGTGGTCATTTTATTTCAACCTTAGTTGGTCTGATTGTTTTGAATTGTTTTGGTAATCATGCTTGGACGTTAGCTTTGGGTGTAGGTCTTGCTATTATGATGATGATTCTTACAAAAACGACTCATCCACCAGCTGGTGCGGATCCAATTGTGGTGATCCTAGCGGGAAGTACTTGGGAATTCTTATTTTTACCTGTATTATCTGGGGCGATTTTGCTGTCATTACTCGCATATATCTTTAATAACTTGCAACCTAACAGAAAATATCCTACCTTTTGGGTATAATCTCATGTGACTGAATTCTTTTTTGATATATCTCAATCCATGTACTTATGAAAATTTATTAAAGGTTGATCTTAACTTCATATTTAGAATGATTTTAGGTAAATTAATAATAAAGGACCCACAGAAGGGGTGATCATCATTCGATTTTACTTAACAATACCAATAGTAGGATTTAGCCTATTTTTTATAGCCTTATCTATTATTAAGGGGCATGAAACTTTTGCTATTATGAACTTTCATGAAGAAGAAAAGGTTCATATTTATCTTGCTGGGGATTCAACCGTTTCAACTTATAAAAAGACTTTGGCACCTAGAATGGGGTGGGGTCAGGTTTTAGATGAAATGTTTAATGAGAGGGTTATGATTCATAACGAAGCAGTATCTAAAAGAAGCTCTAAGAGTTTTTACAATGAGGGAAGATTAACAAAAATAGTTAACCATTTACAACAAGGTGACTATCTCTTTATTCAATTCGGACATAATGATGAAAAAGTAAATGATCCAAGCAGATACACTGAACCATTTACAACCTATAAGAAATACTTAAAAAAATATATTTTAGCTGCAAGGTCAAAAGGGGCTTTCCCAGTACTAATAACTCCGGTTGAGCGTAGGAAATTTTCACCAGATGGACATATCGTTCATACACATGGTGATTACCCAAAAGCAATGAAGCAATTAGCTGAAGAAGAAAATGTGCCAGTAATTGACCTAACATCAAAAAGTAATCAGCTTTTTAGTAAACTCGGAGCTAACAAAACGAAAGAACTTTTTTTATGGCTCCCTCCAAATAAAAACCCACATTTCCCTGAGGGAAAAAAAGATAACACACATTTTCAGGAACGAGGTGCTTATATTGTGGCATCTTTAGTAATTGATGGAATAAAGGAACTAAATCTACCTATTAAAGAACACATTGTTAATCAAGATAAATAAGGTACTGTTTAGAATTCTATTCTAACAGTACTTTTTTCATTTATAGGATATATACAGAAATAATGATCATATTCTTGGTCATTACTATGAGAAAACTTCAACTAACAAAGAAAATCGTTAATAAAATCTTACATTAGAAAAGGAATATTTAAATAAAGAAAGAAATACATATATACAGGTTTATTTGAAAGCGTTTACTTAATTGAAGCGGAGGGGTGTAGTATATGTATCTAACAATTGGAAGGCTTTTTGAACAAACTGTTTCAAAGTATCCTAACAAAGAAGCAATTGTGGATTGCTCTCGAAATATTCGTTTTACATTTGGACAGTGGAATGAAGAAGTAAATAAACTTGCTAATGCTCTGTTATCTTTGGGTGTAAGAAAAGGGGATCGAATTTCTACTTATTTGTTTAACAGTTATGAATTAGGTACAGTTTATTTTGCTGCTGCAAAAATTGGTGCCATTATTAATCCAATTAATTTTAGATTAAAAGCAGAGGAGGTTTCATACATCCTTTTAGATGCTGCTCCAAAGGTTGTTTTATTCGAACAAGCTCTTGAAGAGTCCATCACGAACATTCACAAACGATTTCCCTCTATTTCTTTTATTTATATTGATGAATCTGTTCCTAGTTATGCTTCTTCTTTTCAAAACATCGTAAAAAATTCTCCATCAAATCATCCAGACATCTTTGTAGAAGAAAATGATACGTATGCCATTATGTATACCAGTGGAACGACAGGACGCCCAAAAGGTGTTATGCATCGACATCGTGATATGATAGAACAAAGTTTAATTTGTATAAATGCATTATCCATTACCTCTAAAGATGTGGGTCTTGTTACAGCTCCGATGTTTCATTGTGCAGAGCTTCATTGCAGCTTTTTACCCCGTGTACATGCTGGTGCAACAAACGTAATTATCCATCATTTTGATCCAAAAATGGTCTTAAAAACAATTGAAGAAGAAGGGGTAACAATGCTGTTTGCAGCTCCTACTATGTGGAATATGCTTCTTCAAGAAGATATTGGGCAATATAATTTATCGTCACTCGATGTTGGATTATATGGTGCAGCACCGATGGCACCAGCTTTAGTAAAGGCTTGTAAACAAAGTTTAGGAATTGAACTTGTTCAAGCATATGGCATGACAGAGATGGGACCAGCAATTGCGTTCTTAGATAGAGATGAACAATTAACTAAAGCTGGCTCGGCTGGTAGGGCTTGTTTCAATCATGAAATACGAATTGTAAAACCAAGTGAAGAAGGCCCATCAGATCCAGATGACATCCTTCCTGTAGGTGAGGTTGGTGAAATTATTGTAAAAGGTCCATGTATGATGATAGGTTATTTTAATAAAGAAGAAGCAACAGAAAAAGCAATGTATAAAGGATGGTATCATTCCGGAGACCTTGGGTATTTAGATGAGGATGGTTATTTATTTGTCGCTGACCGAGTTGATGATATGATCATAAGTGGTGGAGAAAATGTATATCCCCGTGAAGTAGAGGACGCTTTATATGAACATGAGGGAATTTTGGATGTTGCCGTTTTAGGAGAGCCTGACGAGTTATGGGGAGAAAGAGTAATTGCAGTTATAGTGAAAAAGGATGAAACTGTAACAGCTGAACAACTTGATCAATTTTTAAAAAGCTCAAATAAACTTGCTCCCTATAAACGACCAAAAAGATATGTGTTTGTTTCTGAATTACCACGGAATGCAAGTGGTAAAATTCAAAAGTTTTTATTAAGAGAATCTTTATCACAAAATAAAGTGAAGTAACTGGAGATTAGGGCCTTTCTGACGGAAGGCTCTAATTTTTTATAACATAATGATAGTTGAAAGGTATGATTTGGATTGTGGATTAAGTATTCATATTACTTTTTTTCTTGAAAGCTTTTTCCGGCTTCCTTTGAAATGCCTTTAATCAGTCCATCATTTTTTTCATTGCTGTTATTTGTCACTTTCCACATTCCTCCCTAATTTAAAAGACTACTGTAAAGGGTGAAGATAATTGAAAAGAAGTTTATCACTTTATCATTTCAAAATAAGTGTAAAATTCAGTGGAAATAACATAATTCAAAACCAAATGAAAAAAGATAATGAGTATGATATAGTTAGAAAGCTATTTTTGATAAGATGAAAAGAAAAGAGACGTGATCATGTTGACTGAATTTTTAAAATTAGGTATTCGAAAAGAAGTGAATGATACATTAAAATCTTTAGGACTAATGAAGCCAACACCTATTCAAGAACAAACAATTCCAAAAGTATTAGAGGGAAGAGATGTGATTGCACAGGCTCAAACCGGTACAGGGAAAACACTTGCATTTGTTCTTCCCATTTTAGAAAAAATTGATGTAAGTCAATCTGAGGTTCAAGCACTTATTTTAACTCCAACAAGAGAATTGGCACAACAAATATCAAAAGAAATAAAAAAGATGATTGAAAATTTGGAAGGTGTAAATGTTCTTGCCGTTTATGGTGGACAAGATGTTGAACACCAGTTGAAAAAGCTTAGAGGGGCCCAACATATTGTTGTAGCAACACCAGGAAGATTGCTTGATCATATTCGCCGTAAAACAATTGATTTATCAACTGTTACAATGCTTGTTTTAGATGAAGCAGATCAAATGTTACATATGGGCTTTTTGCCAGAAGTAGAAGATATTATTTATGAAACACTTTCCACTCGACAAACGATGTTATTCTCTGCAACAATGCCTGATGAAATTCGGGCATTAGCTAAAAAATATTTAATGAATCCGGAAAATATACAAGTTAAAGCAAAAAATCTGACAGTTGATAAGATAAAACAAATTGTGATTGAAACAACTGACAGAAGAAAGCAAGCCACCTTGTTGCATCTGTTGCAAGAGCAGCGACCTTTTTTAGCGATTATTTTTTGCCGAACAAAAATTCGAGCAAAAAAGCTTCAAGAAGCATTAATTGCTAATGGCTATGAATCCGATGAATTACACGGCGATCTAACTCAAGCTAAGCGGGAAAAGGCGATGAAACGGTTTAGAGAGGCTAAAATTCAGTTCCTTGTCGCAACTGATGTTGCAGCAAGAGGCCTTGATGTGGAAGGTGTGACACATGTTTTTAACTATGATATTCCTCACGATGTAGAAAGCTATATTCACCGAATTGGTCGAACAGGTAGGGCAGGTGGAGTAGGTATTGCCTATACACTTGTGGCACCAAAAGACATGGATTTTTTACGAATGATCGAAAAAGGTATTCATCAATCTATGGAAAAACAGGTTATTAGAGGGATTAGTGTCCCTGATCGAGAAGATTATGATAAAGAAAGAAAAGAACAAATAAGAAAAGAAAGTCGTCCATTTAATAGAGGGGGAAAAACGAATCCTCGAAGAAACTCCGATTCCAATCAACCAACAAAAGAACGGAATAAAAGAGGATCAAAATCTGCTTCTAAAGATGGAAGAAGAAATAGACAAAGATAAAAAGAGTGGCTGTCCCTTGCCTAAGAGGTGACAGCCACTCTTTTTATTTTTTAAGATCCTTTTTTGTTTGTTCACTTCTAATATTAATATCCTTAGAAAACTCAGTATCCTCATTTTTATTGTTAGGATATTTATTTTGACGCTCACGGTTATCATTTCGATTTGTCATAGTATGTACCTCCCTTCAGAGTTAGTCAATCCTATTATGTACAATAAAATTGGCTTTTATATTAACAATAATTATTAAAAATCAAGGGCCCTTACATACTCTTTATTTAAAAGAGGATACTATATTTTAGTTACAAATTTGGCATTCTAGGTGGAATATAAGGGAGACAATAAAATGGATCAGCAGCTCTTTAGATTGATTAATTCTTTAGCAGGTAAAAACCAAACAATCGACCAGGTCATGGTGTTTGCATCAACAAAGTTTAGATATTTGTTTGCTAGTGTTCTTTTGATGATGTTAATTTTGACTCGATCAAGAAAGAAGCTAACATATCAAACTGTCATTTCATTGGTTATTAGTACCAGTGTTAAGGCGTTAATGAATAAGATCAAATATAGGCCAAGACCTTTTGTCACACGCGATGCTAATGTATTACTTCCCTCAAAATTAGATACAACATATTTAAGTAAACATAGTATATTATCATTTGCTGTTTCCACCATGGTTTATCTGTATGATCGAGGAATCGGGAAGATCATGTTGGCTATGTCATTTCTAACTGCAATCTCACGTATCTGGGTAGGCGCCCATTATCCACTTGATGTTGTAAGAAGCTCGATACTAGGTGCATTGATAAGTACATTTGTAAAAAAATGTACGTTCATAAGTTGGAGAGAAGG
The DNA here is from genome assembly GCF_048059995.1 of Metabacillus sp. YM-086. NCBI lineage: Bacteria > Bacillati > Bacillota > Bacilli > Caryophanales > Bacillaceae > Metabacillus > Metabacillus sp. YM-086. Next base: position 15,636 of record NZ_JBLUOI010000001.1, read on the forward strand.
GTGATGAGAGATCACCCTATTTATATAGATGCCCCAACTTTTTGTTAATAACATTTCTAGGGTTATACCTTAATAATGTTCTTACTAGTCTTCTTAACTTAAGATCCACCAATTTTACATTCCTTTCCTATATAAATACAATAGAATTTTGTCTTTTATCATGATATGTTGGGTTTCGGCAGATGCAAAAGACATATGCCCATAATCTAAAAATTGGAAGATGGTATGTAGAGTTTTTTTATTCAAATAAAAAAGCAAGAGAAGATTAATGAACATCGCTCTCTTGCCATCGTTATTATTTATTTTTCTTCTTGAGCATGCTTCTTTTTAAAGAATGTAACAGCTCTTTTTTTCATGGATTTTGTAAGAAAACCGCCTTTAAATGAACGGATTTCATACGACATTAAAAATGCTTTAGGCTCATGTTGATCGATGATATGAAGTAATTCTTTTTCTCTCGAGCGTTTTGCTACAATGTCTAGGCGGAAACGAGCTGTATTAATTCCTTCTCCTTCAAAGACTGTAACACCAAATCCCGCTGTTCTTAATGCATTCACTAATTCCATATTTTTATCCAATATATTAGCTTGATACGTAATATATCCGATTGCCAATTTTCGTTCTAATGCTCCTCCAAGAAGCAAACCAACGCTAAATCCTACAACGTAAGCCACTATATTGTAGATATTTGATAGGTCTTGAAAAACAAAGATTAAGCTAACAATATAAATAATTCCTTCTAATAATCCAACACCTGCAGCTGATTTCGTTTGATTTTTCACGAGTAAAATTGTTCTGATCGTTAGAACAGGAACATAAATAAGTTGTAAAACAAAAATGAGTAAAGCCTGTAAAAGCATATTTCGTATTTCCCTTCTAAAAAGTAATATCGAAAGCATAACATATTTTCAAAATAAATTTTATGGATTGTGAGCAATTTTTTAAAAATAATCTTAAGGGAATTCTAGGAAAATATATGTCTTATTATTCTACCCCGTTTAAGTTGGGCTGAAACATAAAAATAATATTATTATGTAAACTAGAGCTTGAAATTTTAAAATATTAACAACTATAAAAGTAAACAAAATTAACTATTTTTTTGAGAAGATGGAAGTTTTGAATTATACCTTTTATAATAAAGAAACAAGATATTATTTAAAGGGAGTTTTACTTTGATTAAACAAAGAATAAATTCTTTAAAACCATCACAATTAATCGTTTCATTTTATGTTATGACTGTCTTTATTTCTATATGCTTATTAAGTTTACCAGTTGCGCTTAAGCCGAATGTTAGTTGGTCTTTTCTAGATGTTGTTTTTACTGCAGTAAGTGCTGTTAGCGTAACAGGACTCACAGTTGTTTCAACACCTGATACATTTAGTGTTACTGGTATTTTTATTCTTTTATTTATCCTCCAATTTGGGGGAATAGGGATTATGACATTAGGTACATTTGTTTGGCTAGTCTTAGGGAAAAAAATTGGTCTTAAAGAAAGACAATTAATTATGACTGATCAAAACCAGTCACATTTATCAGGTTTAGTGAAACTGATGAGGCAGATATTGGTTATTATTTTAATTATAGAGGCCATTGGTACTATTATTTTAGGAACCTATTTCCTCTCATATTTCCCTACTTGGCAAGAAGCTTATCTACAAGGGTTATTTGCATCAGTAAGCGCTACGACTAATGCAGGATTTGATATAACGGGAGAATCACTTATTCCATTTGCTCATGATTATTTTGTTCAAACTATTAACATTATCCTTTTAACACTAGGGGCAATTGGATTTCCGGTGTTAATTGAGTGCAAGGACTTTATATTACATAGAAAACAGAATAATAGGAGATTTCGCTTTACTTTATATACGAAATTAACGACAATTACGTTCTTTGCTCTCATGATACTTGGTACAATAGCTATTTTAGCACTTGAAGTAAATCATTTTTTTCAAGATAAATCATGGCATGAATCTTTCTTTTACGCATTCTTTCAATCTTCTTCAACCCGTAATGGTGGTTTGGCCACGATGGATGTTAGTGATTTCTCGGAACCTACATTGCTTATCTTATGCGTTTTAATGTTTATAGGGGCATCACCAAGCTCTGTTGGAGGAGGTGTAAGAACAACAACATTTGCGATTAATTTGTTGTTTTTATTTGCATTTGCAAGGGGATATAAAAATGTTCGCATCTTTAAACGTGAGCTACATGAGGATGATGTAACAAAATCGTTAGTTGTTACGATTATTGCTGTTTTTCTCTGTTTTTTAGCTACGGTCATCCTAATAAGGACAGAATCTTTTTCTCTTATTGAAATACTCTTTGAAGTATGTTCAGCATTTGGGACAACGGGTTTATCAATGGGGATTACAGCTGATCTAAGTCCAGTTGGGAAGATTGTGATCACACTTCTCATGTTTATCGGGCGAATTGGTATTCTATCATTTATCTTTCTAATTAATAAGGGAGATATTGAAACGAATTATCATTATCCAAAGGAAAGAGTTATTTTAGGTTAGATTCACATGAATGAAAAACAAGGGGTACTGTCAATCAATCTACATTTAGAACTTGAATGGTTGGTATTTTAAAACGTTGGGTTAAAGAAGGGGATGGAGAGAAGAATGAACATTTCAATCTTTAGGATGGCAAACAAATTAATTACTGGAAATGGTGCGATAGAAAAGTTAATGGATGAGGTTGTAAGATTACAAATGAAAAATCCATTAATTGTTACAGATAAGGTGCTAGAAACAGTTGGGGTAATCACTCAAATAAAGGATATTTTAAAAAATCATCCTCATGATGTATACACAGGTGTTCAACCTGAACCAGAAATTTCAATAGTTGAAGAGTGTAAACGAATGTTTTTGGATGGAAAGCATGACGGAGTAATCGCCGTAGGTGGTGGAAGTGCAATAGATATCGCTAAAGCTGTTTCGGCCTATGCAAAGATTGATGATCATCTAAAAAGCATATTCGGAACCGATTTAATCCCGGAGAAGGGATTTCCGATTATTGCTATTCCTACAACAGCAGGAACTGGATCTGAGGTAACAAATATATCTATTTTATCTGATAAAGAAGAGCAGTTAAAGAAAGGAATTGTCAGTGATTTTATTTTACCAGATGTTGCAATTGTTGCTCCGGAAATGACGATTACGATGCCAAAGTCAGTCACAGCTGCAAGTGGCATCGATGCACTTGTACACGCAATAGAGGCGTATATTTCTGTAAACGCTTCACCGATTACTGATGCTCTAGCTATTCATGCGATCAAGTTAATTTCAACAAATCTACCGAAAGCTTATGCAAATCCTGCTAATATACAGGCAAGGGAACAAATGGCAACAGCTAGCCTTATGGCGGGTATGGCATTTGGAAATGCAGGAGTTGGAGCAGTTCATGCCCTTGCTTACCCACTTGGAGGACGTTTCCATATTCCGCATGGAGTAAGTAACGCGCTATTACTACCATATGTTATGGAGTGGAATAAAATAAGTTGCTTGGACCGTTTTCGAGAAATTGCAGTTGCATTTGGTGAAAATGTTCAGGACTTAACTGATCGTGAAGCAGCGGATAAGGCTGTTTTTGCAATGGATTATTTATGTCGTGCTGTAAATATTCCAAAGGGGCTACGTTCCTTCCAAATACCAGAATCAGCGATAATTGATATGGCAGAGGACGCAAGTAAAATTGATCGCCTTCTTAAAAATAATCCAAGGGTGTTCTCAAAACAAGAAATAGAGGAAATTTACCGGTCAGCTTACTGAGTAATCTTTGATAGTTTTTGATTTTTTAAGGTTTACTCGTTTAAAAGTTATGATAATAGTCACTTAGTTGGAGGTCGATTTTAAGTGTTCAAAACAATTATAGAGCCAAGGGTTTCTGAAACAGATGGGGTAGGTCATATAAATAACACAACCATTCCTATATGGTTTGAAGCTGGGCGAAATCAATTATTCAAGTTATTCACTCCTGATAGCACATTTGAAAATTGGAAAATGATTATTCTTAATATGAATGTAGACTTTGTTCACCAAATATACTTTGGTCAAAATGTTGAGGTCTATACATGGATTAAAAAAATAGGAAATAGTAGCTTAGAATTGTATGAAGAAATACATCAAAATGGGAGAATCTGTGCAAAAGGTACAGCTGTTTATGTGAATTTTAATAAAGATAAACAAAAATCAGAGTCTATCTCAGAAGAATCAAAAAACATTCTACTTCATCATATTTATGAAGGAAATTAGCCAACCATTTGCTAATACTAGTTTCATAAAGTCTTCATGATATAGCTTTTTTCATGATTTTAAAAAAAGACAATTATAAGTATTAAATTATATTAATTATAAATAAGTATTGATTTTTATTTAATAGATGTTATTATAATAAAGAAGACAATCATTCACATACTATTCTCATTTTATTCTCAAACAAACTATTCTCAAAAAACTATTCTCAAAAAAAGCATCCGATGGATGCTTTTTTTGATGAGTAATGGATATAATGCTACATGCAGTACAAGATTTACAATGTCACAACGTTTGCAAAAGCTTCACTATGCTCTCGTCGCTCTTTACGAACATTTCTTCTTTGTTGTGCTGTATTAAATAGCATAACTTCTTCATCTGATTCTGGTATAACCTGTGGGACTTGTTCTGGCTTTCCTTTCTCATTAAGTGCAACAAAAGTTAGAAACGAAGTGGCAGCAAGTCGTCGCTCACCAGTTTTAAGATCTTCAGCAATGACTTTCACAAAAACTTCCATAGATGAGCGGCCAACTGAGGAAACATATGATTTTAAGCTGACCGAGTCACTTTGACGAATAGGGATTAGGAAGTCAACTGAGTCTGTAGAGGCAGTAACAACTTCACAACGTGAATGCATCGCTGCTGATATGGATGCCACATCGTCAATATAACTCATTAACTTTCCACCAAAAAGTGTATTATGGTTATTTGTATCTAAAGGAAAAACTCTGCTTGTTTTAATGACAAGAGATTCCTTACATGTTTTTGCAGTTAATTCAGTCATATTCATCTCTCCTGACTTTTTTGTCCTTTTCATATAACCATTATTGTTTTTTCGGATTCGAAACGTCAATTTTATTGTTTGGTTTTCTTACACCTTCTATTATTATGTTTTATTAGAAAGATAGCTGTAACCCCTCTAACTAGTTTACATAACTTAATTATTGTGAATTCATTCTTCTTTGATTATTAAAAAAACCCTGCTATTATGGCAGGGGTAACTATTAATGATTAAAATGCTTATCAATAAAAGTGCATATAGTTTTAATTGTTTTTTCCTTAAAAAGGTTAGGAACTGACTCATCATTAGGGCTACGATAATAGAATTCATTTTCTATTTGATTATGATGATATCCTAGAGAAATGAGGTTTTTTTTAAGTTCATCTGGAAATTCAGTTAATCCAGTAATTGAGGTGAAAAGTGAAGTGGGGTAGACCTTCACATCAATGTCACCTTTTCCAGTGTATATTACTACAAGATCATGATCGTTTTTTATCAGCCATTGACTTTTTGTATAAAGAGATATACGGGCATGTTCAAGTGAAGAAATACCTGGTAGATTGATTCCATATACAAGGTTTACAGTCCGAACCAAATCCTCAGGCGAATAGTTTGGAATCATACTTAGATAAAGATCCATAACTTCTGCCTTCTTTAACGTCATAATGTGTCGGTCAGTTTCATAAGAACGTGCTTTTTGATCTAAAGCTTTTGTAACTCCAGTCATAATTTCTTCAGCATAGACCGAAAGCTTAGCACCTTCACCGTCATTAGAAATCTCGATTAAATTTAACCCAAATATATCTTTAATAGCTTCCCTGAACGTTGTTCCAGTTAATGTAATGTTTGGGTCGCTGAAGAAAGTATTTAATATATCCATTTTTGAAGGTTTGTTTATTTCACGGTCATTAAAAGTATAAGTCCTATTTCTTAATCCCAAAAAGGGTAGTATGTTTTTTCTGCGTTTCATTTTTCAATGTCCACCTTAATATTAAACATTAATACCTATAGTTTAATCAATTAACGAGATGAATTCTATTAAAAAATTCAAGTTAGTCACATTTTATTTCAATCTTTGCGAAAATGTGACAATTTTTGAATGTGTTGAGAAACAATAACCCCCCTGAATAGAAACTCAGGGGGGTTATTTTATTTTTTCCACCATGTATCAAACATTGAAGCCGGAACTTCACGTTTATGTTGTGTAATCATATAGCGCTTTTCAATTTTTTCAGCTACCTCAGGATCAACCTGCATTCCTTCCAAATAATCGTCCAACTGATCATAACTGATGCCGAGTTCGGTTTCATCAGCTTGAAGTGGTGTTTGATCTAATAGATCAGCCGTAGGAGTTTTTAAATAAAGACGTTCAGGTGCATTTAATTCTTGTAATAAACTTCTTCCTTGGCGTTTCGTTAAACCTGTTAACGGTAATAAATCAGCTCCACCATCTCCATACTTAGTGAAAAAGCCTGTTACAGCTTCAGCAGCATGATCGGTACCGATTACAAGTAATCCGTCTTGACCGCCAATCGCATATTGTGTAATCATTCGTGTTCGAGCTTTTACATTTCCTTTGTTAAAATCAGAAAGGGCTTCACCCATAGTTTTTTTATAAGAATCAGTAAAGGCATCGACACTGCTTGATATATCAAAAGCAACACTTTTGTCAGGTTGTATAAAAGAAAGGGCTAATTGTGCATCTTCTTCATCCTTTTGAATACCATATGGAAGTCTTACTGCAGTAAAGCTTGCATCATACCCTTCATTTCTTAATTCTTCTACAGCAAGCTGTGCTAAACGACCAGAAAGGGAAGAGTCCTGCCCACCGCTTATTCCTAGAACAAATCCTTTTGCTCCCGTCATCTTTAAATAGTCCTTTAAAAATGTGATCCGTGCACTAATCTCTTCTTTTGGGTTTATGGTTTCTTTTACATGTAACTCGTTCATGATTTTCTTTTGTAAGCTCATAACGTAAAACCTCCATGCCTGTTTCTTTGGTATCCCTAGTTTTTCATTATCATTTCAGATACCTTTTGTTTTACTTCTTCAATATTTTGCATTTTATTTTCCCAACATGCTTGACTAAGATCAACAGGATATTCCTCAGGATGTAGAGCACGCTTATATTCATCCCAAAGTAACTCTAAATTTTCTATTGTATAGTTTTGCATTTCTTTAAGGGATGGAGTCTCATACACAAGTTTTCCGTTATCAAAGATCTTATGATGAAGCTCCTTTGCTTCAAAGTTTGTAACAAATTTACTTACGAATGTATGAATAGGGTGGAACATTTTTAGCTTTTCTTCATTTTCCGGTTGTTCATGTTGGAGTGTAATATAGTCTCCTTCAGATTTATGATTTAATGTATTGATTATTCGATACACCTTTTTAAGACCTGGAGTTGATACCTTTTCCGGGTTGCCACTTATTTTGATCGTATCGACCATTTGCCCGTTTTCATCCTCAATTGAAGCTAGTTTATAAACTGCACCTAGAGCAGGTTGGTCAAAGGCGGTAATTAGCTTCGTACCAATTCCCCAAACATCAATTTTTGCTCCTTGAGATTTAAGGTTTATGATTGTTGATTCATCTAAATCATTAGATGCAATAATTTTTGTGGAATGGAAACCAGCTTTGTCAAGCATCTTTCTTGCTTCCTTTGAAAGGTAAGCAAGATCACCACTATCAAGACGGATCCCTTTGAACTCAATTTGATCTCCTAGTTCTTTTGCAACTTTAATGGCATTCGGAACTCCCGACTTTAATGTATCGTAAGTATCCACCAAGAAAACACATTCTTTATGTCTTCGGGCGTATTTATGGAAGGCGATGTATTCATCTTTATAAGCTTGAACGAACGCATGTGCGTGGGTACCTGAGACAGGGATACCAAAAAGCTTTCCAGCTCTTACATTTGAAGTGGCATTAAAACCGCCGATAAATGCTGCTCTAGTTCCCCAAATAGCGGCATCTAATTCATGAGCACGACGTGTACCGAACTCCATTACCGTGTCATCACCGGCAACATGCTTGATCCGAGCTGCTTTTGTAGCAATTAAAGTCTGGTAGTTTACGATGTTTAAGAGGGCAGTTTCAATCAATTGAGCCTCAGCTAAAGGAGCCTCAACTCGAATGATTGGTTCATTGCCAAACACCATTTCTCCTTCTTTAACGGAATAAACATTGCCAGTGAAACGAAGCTGACTTAAATAATCTAAAAAGTCATCCTTGTACCCTAACTCATCACGCAAATAAGTAATATCAGTTTGAGAAAATGAAAATTGCTCCAAGTACTGAATGATTCTTTCTAAACCAGCAAAAATACCAAATCCATTTCCAAAAGGCAGTTTTCTAAAGTATACTTCAAAAACAGCCTTTCGCTGATGAATGGAATCTTCCCAATAAGATTCAGCCATGTTTATTTGATAAAGATCAGTATGTAATGCTAAACTATCGTCATCATTATATGTGTTCATTTTTTGTCCTCCAGTGTAAGTTCAATTTTTCACAAAGGCCGGTATATACGGCAAAGGAGGGATTATCATATCCGATTATTAGGTTCATGGTTGTGTATAATTCTATAGAACTTTTGCATTTAAACAGGAAGAAAAATGCTGTAACGCCCAGTCATGACCTTGTTGATTAAAGCTAGCAACAGCTTCTTTATATACAACAATTGAAAATCCCTTATTATAAGCATCAACTGCTGTGTGTAATATACAAATATCTGTACATACACCAACTAAGTGAAGCTCCGTTATTCCACGTTCCTTAAGTTTAATTTCAAGATCAGTGCCGGCAAAAGCACTGTAACGCGTTTTGTCCATCCAATAAACATTTAGATTATCTTTATTTGTTATGTATAATTCTTGTAGTTTTCCATATAGGTTTCTGCCTTCTGTATGACGAATATTATGTGGTGGAAATAATTTTGTTTCTGGATGGAATTGATCATCTTTTTCATGCAAATCAACTGCGAATACAACAAATTCATCGTTATGAATAAACTGTTGTGTTAAATCGACAAGCTTAGTTTCAATGTCTTGACCAGGTTGACCACATGTTAATGCGCCATGATCAGCGATAAAGTCAACTGTGTAATCAATGGCAATTAAAGCTCTTTTCATGGTTCATACCCCCTCTATAGTATGAGAAACAATTCGAGTTGTAAATGATTTCAGCAAGGAAAGTTTGTCACTTATACTTATCATAAGTATATCAATTTAACGAGTAAATGATTATGTTTAATTTTACACAATCTCTATAATTTAGCAAATAAGGGAAAGAAGGGGAGGGGACAAAATAACCAATACGATCAGGTACTGGTTATTTTTAATTTTTGAGATAAAGATTTTACGATTATACCAAGTTGACCTAATTAAGAATCTTGGTTGGAGTAGAAGTACAACAAGTTAAGAGGTGAAGAAAAAATCGTTATTGATTTACTAGCAAAATTAACTCACTTATCTTCTATTGAAAAGATTAATTTATTATTTGATGGATCACTTACAATAAAATCATTTTCTTGTTGTGTATAATTTGTTCCGAAAGTTTTTAATCTTGTTAGAGCAGACTGTCTTGTTTCTTCATTCGGAAACAACAAGGTAAAAGATTTCATACCTAGTTCATTTTCAAATGGAGAAGGGCTTCCTGCACTATGCCACGTATTTAATCCAATATGATGATGATATCCACCGGTTGAAATAAACAAGGCTTGTAATCCATAGCGGTTTACTGAATTAAACCCAATTAAACGATAAAAGTCCTCAGATTTCTTAATATTTGAAACTTGTAAATGTATGTGCCCCATAATCGTTTGAGGTGAAATATTCGTAAAAGGTACATCACTTTTTTCTAATAACAGGCTTTGTGTATCTAATCGATTTGTTGCCATTTCAATCGTTCCGTCAACCTTTTTCCAATTATCCTGTGAGCGGTCAGCATATAACTCAATACCATTGTTATCTGGATCTGCTAAATAAATGGCTTCACTAACAAGGTGATCTGACGCACCTTGAAGTGGATAGCCAGAACTTATTAAATGGTAAAAAACATTCGCTAACTCCGTTCGGTTAGGAAGAAGAAGAGCGAGGTGATATAACCCTGTTTTTCTGCCGGAATTAGCAATGGCTGAATCAATTTCTTCTATAGTAATTAACGGTTTAACTCCATCTGCAGTTAGACACACTATTTTCTCTGATTTGTTAAGAACAGATAAACCGATCATTCTTTTATAAAAAGAAAGAGAATGATCCAAGTCGCTAACCTTTAAATGGACATGTGACACATAAATATTAGGCGATGTATGAAAGCCCATTAATATCCCTCCACGATTACTTACTTTTTGTAAGTAGTATATTGTTCATAAAGATAAATCGTCAAGCAAAATACATTAGGAAGATATGAGTATTGATTTATTAGTTAGTTTGTATAAATATTAGTATTTTATAACAATTAATGCTTTGTTAGTTTCTTTAATTGTATAAAAATAGTAATCTTTTAGAAGAAATTAGCATGTAAGCGGTTACTCATAAAATTTTATAAAAATACAGAAAATTTAGCGGAAAAACTCTTGTCAAAATATGAAACTTTCAATATAATAAAGTCATGTTATAAAAAACGACATAGAAATGAGAGGTTATCTAACATGAGTGAAGCGGTTATTTCAAAAGGTAAAAATGAGACGGAAATTCTTGCACAAATTAAAGAAATCATTAGCTCAAAAAGTGTAGAGCTTATCCATCTACAATTCGTAGATATAGAGGGTATTTTAAAAAGCGTAACTGTAACAGTTGAGCAATTTGATGATGTTGTTGCAGGGAAACAAATGTTTGACGGTTCATCTGTAAAAGGTTTCTCTCCAATTAATAAGTCAGACTTATACTTACAACCAGATTTAACAACTTTTGCAGTATTACCATGGTCTGTTGAAGAAGGTTACTCAGAAGCACGTTTCCTTTGTTCAGCAGTGAACCCAGACGGAACTCTTTTCGAAGGTGATACACGAAATGTGTTAAAAAAGACTGTTGAACGTGCAGCTGACAAAGGCTACACAATCTCAGTTGGTCCAGAATTAGAATTCTTCTTATTTAAAACAGATGCGGATGGAAATCCAACTCAACAATTAGATGATAACGGTGGTTATTTTGAGCCTTCACCAAAAGACCTAGGTGAGCGTGTACGTTTAGAAATCTATCGTGCATTAAAAGCAATGGGCTTCACGATTGAAGCATCTCACCACGAAGTTGCGGAAGGTCAACATGAAATCAACTTCAAATATGCTGATGCTTTAGGTGCAGCTGATTTATCTACCACTTATAAATGGGTTGTTAAAACAATTGCTCAAAAGTTTGGTTTACACGCAACATTTATGCCAAAACCTGTTTTCGGTATTAATGGTTCAGGAATGCACGTTAACATGTCATTTTTCAAAGATGGAGAAAATGCATTCTATAATGAAGCTGATGAATTACAATTATCAGATGAAGCATATTCATTTATCGCTGGATTAGTTGATAATGCTAAGAATATTGTTGCTGTTACAAATCCACTAGTAAACTCTTATAAGCGTTTAGTTCCAGGATATGAAGCACCTTGCTATATTGCATGGTCTGCATCTAACCGATCAGCTTTAATCCGTATTCCAGCTAAAAAAGGTATGGCAACTCGCGTAGAGCTTCGTTGTCCAGATCCATCTGCAAACCCATACTTAACATTCGCGATTATCGCATCTGCTGGTTTAGAAGGAATTGAAAAAGGCTTAAAGGCTCCAGCTTCTATCAATGAGGATATCTTCCACATGACAGAAGAGCGTCGTGAAGAATTGGGTATTGAAAATCTTCCGGGAAGCCTAGAAAAAGCAATTGCAGAATTACAAAACGGAGAAATTGGCCGTAAAACATTAGGTGAGCACGTATACGGTGAATACCTATCTGCTAAAAAAGCAGAATGGGATAGCTATCGTACAGCTGTTCACTCTTGGGAAATCGATAACTATCAATCTAAATTTTAATATAAGCTGTTGTAAAAAGCCGGGTGAGAGATCACCTGGCTTTTTTTAGTGCCTGTCACTACCCGGTTTTTGTCGAATTGCGTCCATTTTAATAAATGGAGGATTGCTCATTAGAGTAGTCTTGTAAAATAATAATATTATGTAAACAATAACTCTTTGGGGTACAATGAAACTTTTTTTCTGTAATGCCGTACTAATAGTATTAATTTATGAAATGGCGGGATATACTTGTTAAATTCTTATCTTGAGAACAGCATAACTAATTACAAAAGTGTTTTTACTAGTTTAAAGGATTCTTATAAATGGCATGCAGATGACAAAATTCTTATGTTAGTTTCAACGATGTATATCATAAATGATAAAAACTTTGATATAGAAAGATACAGTCATATAGCCGATTACATAAAAGCAAATGTTGGTTTCTTTTCTTATTTAAAATCAACACACAACAGCTGCTACACTCGATTTAATGACTTCAGACCCAAAAGAAGGTTTTGGAAAGTTATTAAATATATATGAAAAATTAATTCAAGAAGGGTTTTCTAGAACAACCTTTACCTATATTGCGGCTGGAACTTTATTAAAGCTTGATGATTCAAAGATTGATGTTTACATAAAGAAGTCCTTTGATATATTTAGAGGAATGAAGGAAAAGCATTTCTTTTTAACAGGATCAGGTGATTATCCTTTAGCAACTTTGCTTTCACAAACTGGAGAGGAAGTATCCTGTTCAATTGAACGAATGGAAAAGTATTATCAAGAATTACATAAAAATGGATTTTACCGTGGGGATTCTTTACAGTTTTTAAGCCATATTTTAGCTTTAGATCCCAATTTAGAAAAAGAAAACTTAGCCCACAAGTGTTTGGATGTGAAGGAGCTTCTTATTAACAATGGTATCAAAGTTAAAACAGCGTATTATCCTTACGTTGGAATCTTAGCATTGTTAGAACAACCTGGAAATTATATACAAACAATTAAATTAATATATGACCAATTAAATTCTGATAAAAAATTTAAATGGCAAAAGGATATTAATTTTATGGTGGCTATTGTATTCCTATTAAAAGAAAAAACCGAATTTGGAGACTTAGTAACAACAGGAATGATTACATCAATTGAATCGATTCTTCAAGCGCAGCAAGCAGCGATGATTGCAAGTGTGTCAGCTGCTACTGCAGCTTCTTCTTCATCTAGTGGAGGATAATAATGTAAAAAACAAGAATGATTCATTCCTATGCAAAATCTATGATATTGTTGAATGAATTTGTTCTAAACACAAAATTCATGGTTATTCGACTAAAAAATTGCTATAGTAGATATAGTGGTAGTTTATTACATTATTAGTAAGTGAAGGTCGGATGCAAATGATGTTACAATCATCTATTTTAGAAAAAGTTTTTATGCAATCAACAATTCCTCAAATGATTTTTGAATATAATTTAAAGAAAAATGTTGCTAATATAGCATTTTTTGATTTTATTGGATACTCTAAAGAAGAGTGGGATGAGTTATCTATTGAAGAAGTTTCACACCCCGAAGACTATGAGTTAGATATGCAGCTTTATCATGAAGTGTATACTGGAAAACGTGAGTCCTATCAAATGGAAAAACGGTATTTCCATAAATCAGGTGAAATTATATGGGGATCTTTACATGTAACGGCAATCAATGATCCTATGACAAATAATAAATACTTTTTAGCTCAGGTATTTGATATTACAGAACAAAAAAACCTTGAAAGGGTTTTGACGCATAACGAACAAAAATATAAATTGTTAGCTGATCATTCATCTGATATTATCGGCTTGTATTTGCCTGATGGGAGGTTTTTGTATACATCTCCGTCAATTACTCAGATTTTAGGATATGAGGATGATGAATTATTGGGAGAACTTCCGTATAGCTTTATACATCCTGATGATATTTCATTTGTTGAAAAAAAACATAAATCTCTTGTAGAGAGTAAACAGCCCGTGTTAGTTACTTATCGCTTCAGACATAAAGATGGAACTTACATTTGGGTGGAATCTAACTTAAGATCTGTAATAGATGAGCAAACTGGCAAGATTACAGGTATGATTGCAATTTCCAGAGATATTAGAAGTAGGCTTGAACAAGATAAACTTCTACATAGATCAGAAAAAATGGCTGTTGTTGGACAACTGGCTGCGGCTGTAGCACATGAAATTCGTAACCCGTTAACATCAGTTAAAGGATTTATTCAACTTTTTTCTGAAACAAAACAATGTAATGAGGAATACATGAATATTGTTCTTAATGAGTTAGATCGTGTTGAAGATATTATTTTTGAATTTTTAACTTTAGCACGTTCACACCAAGAGAAAGTGGAAACGATAAAGGTTGATGAGTTACTGAAACAAGTCATTCAATTGTTACAAACTCAGGCCATATTAGTTAATAAAGAAATAAATTTTTTGGTTGAATCGAACATTCCTCCCGTAGAAGGAGATTCCAACAAGTTAAAACAGGTATTTTTTAATATTATACAAAATGCCTTGGATGCGATTGATGAGAAAGGGGTTGTTTTCGTTAGACTCTATTCTAACGATTCCCGAGTATGCATGGAATTTATTGATAATGGTTGTGGAATTCCGGAGGACCGACTTGAAAATATCGGTGAGCCCTTTTATTCAACAAAAGAAAAGGGGACGGGAATGGGATTAATGACCAGCTATAAAATTATCGAAAACCATAAAGGGAAGATTGGTATTGATTCGACTGTCGGGAAAGGAACAACGGTAAGTGTTTCACTACCTTTGTCATAATCCTGAATTTGAAATAGAGGAGAGGTGCTTCTCGTGTTATATGTTGTTTTGGATTTAGGGTGTGCAGAGTGCGGAGAAAGCTCGAATGTCGTTGGGATTTTTACAAGTTTGGAAAAAGCAAAAGCTGCTAGAGATGAATATAAAGAATTGAATTCTTTAGATGAGTATTCTGATCATGAATTCTTTATATATGAAATCGATAAGGTAGATAAAATTTTCAACAATAGTTTTGAACATCTTGTGGAATAAGAAACAATTGTCCTTTTTCATCATATATTGATTGAAAAAGGGGAATGTAAGATGGTGAAATATTATTGCTCCAGATGCATGTTGTTAAATGATGAGCGCAGTTCCTGTGTTAAATGCGGAAACTTAGAATTAAAACATTTAACAATAAGTGTTCAAAATCAAAAGGAAAAGAAAGAGTAGAAATTTTCAAACTCACTTCCTTATATACATTAAGGTTCTCCTAATAAATGGGGGACCTTTTTAATTGTAGTCAAAGAAAGAATGGACATGGCTGATGAAAGGGAGCGTTTACAAATGTATCAGCCAATGATGTTTATACAACTAGAGGAACTTTCAGAATCTGAGGTTTTCGAAATTTTTATTTCCAGTACTCCATTCGTAAATGTTGCTGTAATTTGTTTTTTTTCAATTCTATATGGGAGAACAATTTTTCTAGTTACTTCATTAGTTTCATGATTTTCTGCTTTATTTTCCTTTATTACTTTAATTGTAATCTGTTCTTGACTAACGTGTATGTTGATGTTTTCTTTTTTTATATTCTCTCCAATTTCTCCCTCGATGATAAACTGATCACTAGTCTCAAATAAATCAACTCGAAACGTGTGCTCATCCAGCAAGCTTGTAAACGGATCAGTGAAAAATTGAGTCATCCACTCTTCTATACCTTTAATGTTCATTGGATTAGAACACTTTCTAATATTCATGTTTATTGACCTCCATAGACGTAGCGTACATAATAAAACATAGGTCCCCTTAACCTTTAAATTATTCACAAAATGATTTTTGGTGAAGGGGAATTGTCCAATGGATATCAAAAATAAGTAAAACGAGGAAATAAAAAAGGAATGGGGAGACCCATTCCTTTTACATATCATGACCTTGATTATTCTTTTGGCGAGTATGGTTTGCATTTTTTACTTTTTTAGAACCGTCTAATGGTTCTGGTTGCCCTGGATTGTTTCCTTTTGGAGCATTTTTGCGAATATCTTTTCCTGTATTTTTGTTCGTCATCAATATCCCTCCTCTTTATCTATATCATGAGTCAAATGTCATAAAAAAATGCTGAACAAATATGAATAAATTTTAGTTAATAACGAATCCTAATATATGGTTTAAGATGATACCTGAAAGGAATGTGAAGATATGCCTTATAATAAGGATAAGCAACAATCGTTTCAAGCCGCACAGCAGGGAGCTGAGGAAGCTTTTGATGTTTATGATAATCTTGTAAGAGACGGTGCTGACTACGGACATCAATTGAAACATTTAGCAGAAGAAGTAAACGAGGCTTATCAGCAAATTAATAATGCGCTGGAAAATGCTTCAGAAACACAAAGAAATAGACTTGAACAATATCAGCGAGATCTTCAACAAATTGTTCAAGAAGTAAATCAAACAGAACATTAAAAAACGACGGTGATTCCGTCGTTTTTTGTCTTCGTAAGAAAAATTATTGATTTTTCTTTCTTTTCTTATTGTTCTGTCTTTGTGCAGCTGTTAAAGGCTCATTTTGAAGTTCTTCATTGTATCCAGTGCCAACTCCTTGAGCGCTTGCATCATTCATACCCATTCTAACATGATTTGCTTTACGTTTAGCCATTATTTCCTTCACCTCCCGATAAAATTAGCTTGTCACATTTGATAAAATTGCATGCAAACTCAGTGACAGGTAAAAAAATGACAGAAAAAATATTTAAAAAATGTTAAAGTTACTATACTATTTCCCTCAAAATTTGATATAGTAAAAAAGTAAAACTAGTACGCTTTCATAAGAATAACTTATACATATCAATAACATCATTGTTATTTACTTATGTTACTAGTTGTATTAATATTAAATTGTGAAAATTATTAAAAATGGGGTAACATCCTTCGACAAGAGTCGATCCTTGATCTTACTAAGGGGGAGAATTAATGACTAATCAAGTGACTACAAAAAACGATGTTTTCCAATCACGTAAAAGCTTTACGGTTGATGGAAAGACCTACAACTACTATTCTTTACAAGCATTAGAAGATGCTGGAATTGGTAACGTTTCACGTTTACCATATTCAGTTAAAGTTCTTTTAGAATCTGTGCTACGTCAAGTAGATGGCAGAGTGATTACAAAAGAACATGTTGAAAACTTAGCTAAATGGGGAACAAGCGAACTAAAAGATATCGATGTTCCATTTAAACCATCTCGTGTTATCCTACAAGACTTCACTGGTGTACCGGCTGTTGTTGACTTAGCTTCATTACGTAAAGCAATGGCAGATATGGGTGGAGATCCTGATAAGATTAATCCAGAGATTCCAGTAGACCTTGTTATTGACCACTCTGTACAGGTTGACCGCGCTGGAACAGCTGATGCACTTCAATTCAATATGGATCTTGAATTCGAACGTAATGCTGAGCGTTATAAATTCTTAAGCTGGGCTAAAAAATCTTTTGATAACTATCGTGCTGTACCACCTGCAACAGGTATTGTACACCAAGTTAACTTAGAGTACTTAGCAAATGTTGTTCACGCTGTACAAAACGAAGTTGGTGAATTTGAATCATTCCCAGATTCATTAGTTGGAACTGACTCTCATACAACAATGATCAATGGTATCGGGGTTCTTGGATGGGGTGTTGGTGGTATCGAAGCGGAAGCTGGTATGCTAGGACAACCATCATATTTCCCAGTGCCTGAAGTAATTGGTGTTAAATTAACTGGTGAACTTCCAAACGGTACAACTGCTACTGACTTAGCGTTAAAAGTAACTCAAGTATTACGTCAACAAGGTGTTGTTGGTAAATTCGTTGAGTTCTTTGGTCCTGGTGTAGCACAATTACCACTTGCAGATCGTGCAACAATTGCAAATATGGCACCTGAATATGGCGCTACTTGTGGTTTCTTCCCAGTTGATGAGGAAGCTCTTAACTACATGCGCTTAACTGGTCGTGATGAAGAGCAAATTAAAGTAGTTGGCGAATACTGTAAAGCAAATGGACTATTCTTCACACCTGAAAATGAAGACCCAATCTTCACGAAGGTTGTCGAAATTGATCTTTCTGAAATTGAAGCAAATCTTTCTGGTCCTAAACGTCCACAAGATTTAATTCCACTTTCAGCTATGAAAGAAAAATTCCACGAGCATTTAGTAGCTCCAGCTGGAAACCAAGGATTCGGATTAGAAAAATCTGAACTTGACAAAAAAATCACTGTGAAATTCAAAAATGGTGATGAAACAAGCATGAAAACTGGTGCCATTGCAATTGCTGCGATCACTAGTTGTACAAATACATCAAACCCTTACGTACTAGTAGCTGCAGGTCTTGTTGCGAAAAAAGCAACAGAATTAGGCTTAGAAGTTCCTAAATATGTAAAAACATCATTAGCTCCAGGTTCTAAAGTTGTTACAGGTTACCTGGAAAATTCTGGACTACTTCCACACCTAGAGCAACTTGGTTTTAACACAGTTGGTTATGGTTGTACAACATGTATCGGTAACTCAGGTCCACTTGCCGATGAAATCGAAGAAGCTGTAGCTGCTAACGATTTATTAGTAACATCTGTACTATCTGGTAACCGTAACTTTGAAGGTCGTATTCACCCGCTAGTAAAAGGAAACTACCTTGCATCACCACCATTAGTTGTGGCTTATGCATTAGCAGGTACTGTTGATATCGATCTACAAAACGATTCACTAGGTAAAGACAAAGATGGTAAAGATGTATACTTTAGCGACATCTGGCCAACTACAAATGAAATTAATGAAGTTGTTAATAAGACTGTAACTCCTGAACTATTCAGAAAAGAATATGATCAAGTATTCGATGATAACGAACGTTGGAATGCAATCGAAACAACTGACGAAGCTTTATATGTATGGGATGATTCATCAACATACATCCAAAACCCTCCATTCTTTGAAGGTTTAGAAGCTGAGGCAGGAAAAGTAGAAACGCTAAAAGGGTTACGTGTTGTTGCTAAATTTGGTGACTCTGTAACAACAGATCACATTTCTCCTGCTGGTTCTATCGGTAAAGATACACCTGCTGGTCGTTACCTACAAGAGAATGGTGTAACACCAAGAGAATTTAACTCTTATGGTTCACGTCGTGGTAACCACGAAGTTATGATGAGAGGTACATTTGCAAACATTCGTATTAAAAACCAAATCGCTCCTGGTACTGAAGGTGGATATACGACTTACTGGCCAACTGGCGAAGTTAAATCAATCTATGATGCATGTATGGATTACAAACAAGATGGTACAGGACTTGTTGTTTTAGCTGGTAATGATTACGGAATGGGAAGCTCACGTGACTGGGCAGCTAAAGGTACAAACCTTCTTGGAATTAAAACAGTTATTGCACAAAGCTTCGAGCGTATTCACCGTAGTAACCTAGTGCTAATGGGTGTTCTTCCTCTTCAATTCAAAGAAGGAGAAAGTGCTGAATCATTAGGCTTATCTGGTAAAGAAACAATTGAAGTTGAAATTGATGAAAATGTTAAACCACGTGATTTTGTTAAAGTTACTGCTACTGATGAAGCTGGTAATAAGAAGGAATTTGAAGTATTAGTTCGTTTCGATAGTGAAGTTGAAATTGACTACTATCGTCATGGCGGAATCCTTCAAATGGTATTACGTGATAAGTTGAAAGGCTAATTATGATTAGTAATGAAAAGGGAACGGTTATCCGTTCCCTTTTTGTATGTGCTCCCAGAACGGTGATTGGACTACAAGCCCACGTTATTCATCGTTATCTTTGTCTAAAATCTGAAACTTGCCTATTATACATTGTCCTATAGTAAAATCCATGCTTAAATAAGAAGGGATATAGTCATTAAGGAGATCTGTATTTATGTATGATGCTTTACAGGTAGGGCCTTTTACAATCCAATATTTTTGGATTATCTCTATTTCTTCTTTTATTGCCACTTATTTTATATTAGATGGCCTTTTGAAGGAAACAACTGCAAAGAAATTTATGAAGCAACATTTTTGGACTGTAGTATTTATCATATTTATTACATATAAATTTAGTGTTGTCCTGTTTTACCCTCAACTTTTGTTAACAAATCGGTGGCTCTTCCTTACTGGAGGAAATAATGGCATATATTTAGGTTTATGTCTATCACTTATATTTTTATTAAGGAATATGGTTAGAGAAAGAATAGTATTCAAACATTTTGTATGTGGATTACTCATTCTGACAACGGTCTTTTTAGGGGCCTTTTCACTAGTGAAATTTATTGTATTGTCTGTCATGTAGGAGGTTTTATCATCTTGAAAAAGATAATAGCAGTATCCATTCTGGTTTTTCTTATCGGTTATGCCATTTATTATGCAATTAATCCTAATACGGCTAAAGAAGGTGTAACAGAAGGTAGTGCGGCACCTAACTTTGAATTAGCTACCCTTAACGGTGAATCAATGAGCTTAGAGAGTTTAAAGGGAAAGAAAGTGATCCTTAATTTCTGGGCAACTTGGTGTCCTCCTTGTCGTTCAGAAATGCCGGACATGCAAAGAATACAGGATGAACACGATGGGGACGTCGTTGTCGTCGCGGTTAACTTAACTAGCTCAGAAAGCAGTGTCAAGACAGTTGAAGACTTTGTAAATGAGTTAGGACTAACTTTTCCTGTCTTACTAGATGAAAAAGGAAAAGTTAATAATCAATTTGAAGTTTTATCTTATCCAACATCTTATTTTCTTGATGAAGAAGGTGTGATTCGAACAAAATTTGTTGGGGCAATGACGTACGACCAGATGAATGATTTATTAGATGATTTATAAACCGAGAATAGATCTCGGTTTTTATTTTTCTTAAATTTAAAAATTATCATTATCATCTCACTTTCAAATATTTTCTAAATATTGTGTTAAAAAATCAGAAAATTGGGTAACCTTTTTATAACAATATGGAGGTGATTGGCAACATGAGGAAAAGCAAAAAGAAATCGTTTGAGGAACTAGTAAAAGAAAATAGACAGCAATTGTTAAAAGATCGTGAAGCGCTTGAATTATTAGAAGAACGATGGGAACAGAGGATGTTAAAGAAACTTGATTAAGTTATATAAAATAAGAAGTGTTTTTTTCGTTCGCTTTTACAAGCTTTTCTAGTCATTAATTGTCTCGACAAAGGGTAATCTATTCTTTGAGGAGGCGATAATAGTGGGAAAAAATCAACAAGCACATCTCAACCCTTCACATATTGGAATGAAGTCTAGAGGATTTGGTAACAACAAAGGAAAACAAATGCAAGATAAATCTGGAGAACATGCTCAAGTCATCCAAACAAAGGGTGAATAAGAACAAAAACGTGTTTAAAAACTCCTTCAATAAAGCAGACTAACATTGTTTCTTTGCTTTAAGCATTGAATAAACAACGATGAAAGGAAGGATACACGATGACAAAACATAACAAACCTAATCCAGATGACCGTTCTGATAACGTAGAGAAATTACAGAGCATGGTGCAAAACACAATTGAAAACATTGAGGAAGCGCAGGATTCCATGCAATTTGCAAATCCAGAGGAACGTGAACGCATTGAAGCTAAGAATCATCGTCGTGAAGAGAGCATTAATGCAATGCGTAATGAAATAAAAGATGAAGCACAAGCACGTGAAAATGGATACAGATACGATCAATAAATAAATCAGGCTTTATGCCTGGTTTATTTTTTAGGCCTTTTTCTATGTTTTGATAGTCTTTATTAGACATACTTTAGTGTTAAAGATATGATAAATAATGGAATACACTAAAAAATGGGCAGCGATAGCAAGGAGAGCGGATTAGATGCATGTAACAAAAGCGGAAATAGAAGTAAGATATGCAGAAACAGATCAAATGGGTGTAGTTTACCATGCAAATTATCTTATTTGGATGGAAGTGGGAAGAACAAAGTTAATTCAGGATTTAGGTTTTTCATATGCAGGAATGGAAGATCAAGGAATCATTTCACCAGTCATTGATCTAGACATTTCTTATAAAAAACCATTAAGATATGGTGAAACAGCTACTATACATACATGGATTGAAGAATATAATGGCATAAAAAGTGTATATGGATACAAAATATATACTCCATCAGGTGATCTAGCAGTTCAAGCAAAATCAAGCCATGTGTGTGTACAAAAGGACACCTTTAGACCAGTAAAGTTTCGTAAATTATTCCCAGAATGGCATGAAGCCTACGAAAAGGCGAAAAGATAATGGCTTTTGGTATTTCCCGTTCTGAATTAACGAGATGGAAAGAAGAGGTTGAAAAAGGGGAAATCTCATTTTTAACACATTTCTGGCTTGATGATCGATTTCCTACCATTCATTGCGTAACCAAAGTTGGATGTGCCGACATTAACAAACTAAAAAAATGGGGAGCCTCATTTGACTTAAAACAAGAATGGATTCACTTTTATAAAGAATATCCTCATTTTGATATTATGGGGGAAACCCAATTAAAGGTTTTAAAACATTACGGATTAAATGATCATATAGCTCGTTTTAAATTATCGTAACATAAAGGGTCAAGGTATTTGACCCTTTATCATTATTTATAGCTTTAGTTATAGTGAAAAACAGGTTCATCAGCTTCTTCATCTAAAACTACATCTAAGTCATGATCATCGAAATACCATAAGTCTCTATTTTCAACATAAAATGTAATACCTTGGCTCTCTACACTTGAACCAATTTCCTCAGGTTCTTGTTTGACGACCCCTAGTGAGAAGCCTTTCTGAACATTGCTACATCCACCATATCGTACGAAAAAGTGGACTTTATCACCTTTTTGAAGTTGCAATTCATTTATATACCAGCTTACAGCTTTATCTTCTATTGTAATCTTCATCAATAACACTCCTTTTTCACCTACAAAATACACTTTTTATTATAAACTAGAAAAGATAATAGAGCTAATAATCATGATTAAGCATGATCAAGTAAGAAAGACCAATCTAAAATTAGGATTGGTCTTTTATACTTACTTTCAGAGCCATTTTACTTTTGGCTCTGTTTTGTTCAAAATCCTTTTAATATTCGCACGGTGACGATATACGACAAAGATCGTTAGAAGTGAAATAACGATAATGAGTGGAATATCCTTCGTGAAAATGCTGTATACGATTCCGTATACACCTGCAAGCATAGAGGAAAGCGAAACATACTTAGAAATATATAAAACAATAAAGAAGAATGCTAGCATCGTGATGAACATAAGTGGTACATAGCATAATAAAACACCACCAGAAGTAGCAACAGCTTTTCCGCCTTTAAATTTTGCAAAAATGGGATATGTATGACCGATTACAGCAACTACACCTACTAGAAGCGGATGTAACCCATGTATATTAAATAAGTCTGGTAAAGCTGTAGCAAGCGTACCCTTAAGGATATCAGCACTTGTCACAATAATTCCTGCTTTTATACCAAGTGTTCGAAATGTATTTGTACCACCGAGGTTACCACTACCATGTTCACGAATATCAATACCATAACCTAGTTTTCCAACTATAAGGCCTGACGGAATGGAACCAAGTAAATAAGCTAAAATAAATATTAGGACTTCAATCATGTTTGTACTCCTTTGCATAATCTTCTTATATTCTATCATGAGGAAAAGATAAAATCTCCATGAGAGAATAAAAAAACCTAAAAACTCTCATGTTAAAGTTATATAAATGACTATTATAGTATAAGAAATATAAATTATTATCATTCAGTATTTATTGTACATATCATTTGTTAGAGGCGAATGAACTTGATATGATTAAGTAAAAAGGAGCTGGAAAAAATGGCAATAGAATATCCAACTAGAGATGAGATTGGACAAATTTTAAAAAATAGCAAAAAAATTGCAGTTGTCGGGTTGTCGGATAATCCAGAACGTACTTCATATATGGTTAGTAAGGCAATGCAGGATGCAGGTTATGAAATTATCCCTGTAAATCCAGGCGTAGATGAAGTACTTGGACAAAAAGCAGTTGAAAACCTAACGGATATAAAAGAACATATCGATATTGTAAACGTTTTTAGACGTTCAGAACACCTGCTTGATGTGGCAAAAGAATTTTTACAAATTGATGCTGATGTTTATTGGGCACAATTAGGGCTTGAAAATGAAGAGGCCTATCATCTTCTAAAAGAAAACGATAAAACAGTTATCATGAATCGTTGTATTAAGGTTGAGCATGCTATGACAAAGTAATATAAGAGTATTATGAAAAAATCCTTGTAAAACAAGGATTTTTTCCTTTATTACACGAATAATGTTTCCTAAAACCAATTTACCATATACAATAAAGCATGGATATAAGGTAAATTGTAGTCATAATCAGCATTAAAAACTTTTACTTGATTTTCTTTTGCTTAGTGGGGGTTGTCGATCTGCAAATTATTGTATAAAATACTAAAACATGCGTTCTAACTAAGAATAGGATTTATTGTGTGTCATTGAAAGGGGTTTAGTCGCTTGGGTAAGAAGCAACAGTTTGATTATAATGATGATGCTATTCAGGTCCTTGAAGGGCTAGAGGCCGTTAGAAAACGTCCTGGAATGTACATCGGTAGTACAGATAGCCGAGGCTTGCATCATCTCGTATACGAAATCGTCGATAACTCTGTGGATGAAGCCCTAGCTGGTCACGGAGATCATATAATTGTCAAAATACATAAAGATAATAGTATTTCTGTACAAGATAAAGGTCGAGGTATGCCAATTGGTATGCACAAGCTTGGCAAACCAACTCCTGAGGTTATTTTAACCGTATTACATGCAGGAGGTAAGTTTGGTCAAGGTGGTTATAAAACAAGTGGTGGTTTACATGGAGTAGGTGCATCTGTAGTAAATGCACTTTCTGAATGGTTAGTCGTAACAATCCAGCGTGATGGATTTATATATGAGCAGCGTTTTGAAAATGGAGGGAAACCAGCTACCACCCTTGAAAAGAAAGGGAAGACAACTAAAACTGGAACACGAATTCATTTTAAACCTGATCCGGTGATGTTTAGTACAACTACGTATAACTTCGAAACTTTAAGTGAACGTTTACGTGAGTCGGCTTTTCTTTTGAAAGGGTTTAAAATTGAGCTAATTGATGAACGCAACGACAACTCAGAGATATACCATTATGAAACGGGTATTGAAGCATTTGTCACATATTTAAATGAGGAAAAAGATGCTTTACATCCAGTTGTCTCATTTGAAGGTGAACAAAACGGCATTGAAGTTGAGTTTGCATTTCAATTTAATGATGGTTACTCTGAAAATATTTTATCTTTCGTTAACAATGTTCGAACAAAAGATGGTGGAACACATGAGGCCGGTTCTAAAACAGCAATGACAAGAGCCTTTAATGAATATGCAAGAAAAACAGGATTATTAAAGGAAAAAGATAAGAACTTAGAAGGATCTGATATTCGTGAGGGATTATCAGCTATCATCTCTGTAAGAATTCCAGAAGAGCTTCTTCAGTTTGAAGGTCAAACAAAAGGAAAGCTTGGTACTAGTGAAGCAAGATCTGCTGTAGATGCGATTGTGTCTGAAAATCTTTCCTACTTTTTAGAAGAAAACCCTGATTCTGGTACTTTACTTGTTAAAAAAGCGATCAAAGCTTTTCAAGCAAGAGAGGCAGCGCGCAAGGCACGTGAAGAAGCACGTAGCGGTAAAAAACGTAAGCGTTCAGAAACAACTCTTAGTGGAAAGTTAACACCTGCTCAATCTCGAAACCCACAAAAAAATGAGCTGTACTTAGTTGAGGGTGATTCTGCAGGTGGATCAGCAAAACAAGGAAGAGACCGCCGCTTTCAAGCAGTACTTCCTTTACGTGGTAAGGTTATCAATACAGAAAAGGCAAAGCTTGCAGACATCTTCAAAAATGAAGAGATTAATACAATTATTCATGCAATTGGGGCGGGTGTAGGTGCTGACTTTACAGTTGATGATGTGAATTATGATAAAGTTATTATTATGACAGATGCCGACACGGATGGAGCTCATATTCAGGTTCTTCTTTTAACATTCTTTTATCGATATATGAAGCCATTAATTGAGAATGGTAAAGTATTTATTGCATTACCACCTTTATATAAAGTAAGTAAAGGATCGGGCAAAAAAGAAGTTGTAGAATATGCTTGGTCAGATGAAGAGCTAGACGGTGCTATAAAGAAAGTCGGAAAAGGATACATGATTCAGAGATACAAGGGTCTTGGTGAGATGAATGCAGACCAATTGTGGGAAACAACAATGAACCCAGAGTCAAGAACGCTTATTCGAGTGAAAATTGACGATGCAGCACGTGCTGAGCGTCGAGTTACGACTTTAATGGGGGATAAAGTTGAACCTCGTAGAAAATGGATTGAAAGTAACGTGGCCTTTGGTCTTGATGAAGAAACAAATATATTAGAAAATGAGCACTTATCGGTCGCAGAGGAGGTATAGAATTTGGCAGATTCAGTAGAGATTTTTCGAGATTTACCTCTTGAAGATGTGCTTGGTGACCGTTTTGGGCGATATAGTAAGTACATTATTCAAGATCGTGCGTTACCTGATGCACGTGATGGATTAAAACCTGTACAACGAAGAATTTTATATGCTATGCACGTTGACGGGAACACAAATGATAAAAACTATCGTAAATCAGCAAAAACAGTCGGGAACGTAATTGGTAACTATCATCCTCATGGTGATACATCAGTTTATGATGCAATGGTTCGTATGAGTCAGGATTGGAAAGTTCGTAATCTTCTTATCCAGATGCATGGAAACAACGGAAGTATAGATGGTGACCCTCCAGCCGCAATGCGTTATACAGAAGCAAGATTATCTGCAATCGCTTCTGAACTTTTACGTGATATAGATAAGGAAACTGTTGAGTTTGTTCCAAACTTTGATGACACAAGTAAGGAGCCTTTAGTGCTCCCAGCTATGTTTCCGAATCTACTCGTGAATGGGTCAACCGGTATATCTGCTGGTTACGCAACAGAAATTCCTCCACATCACCTAGGTGAAGTGATTGATGCTGTTATAAAACGAATGGAAAAACCAAATTGTACGGTTGATGAATTAATGACCGTGATTAAAGGTCCAGATTTTCCAACAGGCGGAATCATTCAAGGTGTGGAAGGTATAAAAAAGGCCTATGAAACAGGTAAAGGCAAGATTATTGTCCGTGGGAAAGCCGAAATTGAAGAAATTCGCGGTGGGAAACAGCAAATTTCAATTTCAGAAATTCCTTTTGAGGTTAATAAGGCGAATCTTGTTAAACGTATGGATGAATTTCGTATTGAGCGTAAGGTTGAAGGAATTGCAGAAGTACGTGATGAAACAGATCGTACAGGACTGCGTATCGTAATCGAGCTAAAAAAGGATGCTAATGCGGAAGGTGTCCTAAACTATTTATACAAAAATAGTGACCTCCAAATAACGTATAACTTTAATATGGTGGCGATACACAATCGTCGTCCGACGTTGATGGGTTTACCTTCCATTTTAGATGCTTATATTGGTCATCAAAAAGAGGTAGTAACAAACCGTTCGAATTATGAACTTCGTAAAGCTCGCGAACGTCAGCATATTGTTGAAGGTTTAATCAAAGCATTATCGATTTTAGATGAAGTAATTGCAACAATACGTGCTTCAAAAGATAAGCGTGATGCAAAGGATAACTTAATTCAAAAGTATGAATTTACTGAACCTCAAGCAGAAGCGATCGTTTCATTACAACTTTATCGATTAACGAATACAGATATAACGGCGTTAAGAAATGAATCAGAAGAGCTAGCTTTAAAGATAGAAGAACTATCAAGCATTCTTAATGATGAAAATGTTTTATTAAAAGTGATAAAGACCGATTTGAAAAAAGTGAAAAAAACATATGCAGATAACCGTCGTTCAGTCATTGAAGCTGAAATTGAAGAAATTAAGATCAATCTTGAGGTGATGATTGCCTCTGAAGATGTAATCGTAACAGTTACAAAGGACGGTTATGTGAAGAGAACGAGCCAACGCTCATATGCAGCATCAAACGGTCAGGATTTTGGAATGAAAGAGACCGACCGATTGCTTACTAAACTTGACATTAATACAACAGAAGTTGTGCTGTTGTTTACGAATAAAGGAAATTATCTGTACTGTCCTGTACATGAACTTCCAGACATCCGTTGGAAAGACCTTGGTCAGCATATAGCAAATATTATTCCAATTGAACGGGATGAAGAAATCTTAAAGGCAATACCTGTTAAAAATTTTGATGAACCTCTCTTTGTTACTTTCATTACAAAGCATGGAATGGTGAAAAAATCAGAGCTTAGTCAATATAAAGCACAACGATATTCGAAGCCTTTAGTGGCTGTTAACTTAAAAGGTGATGACATTGTTGTAGACGTTCATATCACTAGTGGGAAAGATGATCTATTTCTTGTTACTCATTTAGGCTATGGATTGTGGTTTGCTGAAGAAGAAGTGAATATTGTAGGTCCACGTGCTGCAGGAGTTAAGGGGATTAACTTAAAGCCGGAGGACTATGTTGTTAGCGGAAATGTATTAAAACCAGACCAAAAGGCATATTTAGTCATTGCAACTCAAAGAGGTGCAGTTAAGAAGATGTCTATCAATGATTTTGAGAAGTCATCTCGTGCAAAACGTGGTCTCATTATGCTTCGAGAACTTAAAAACAATCCTCATCGAATAGTTGGGGGAGCAATTGTTTATAAACAAGAAGAGTTCTTCTTGGAATCAGAACAGGGTGTTGTTGAAAGTATTAATGTGTCAACGCTACGGGCAAACGACCGATACAGCAATGGCTCATTTATCTTAGATGAACAAGATGCTGGTTCTGTAACAGAGGTGTGGATAAAAGACGCTGAGGAAAAAGAGAGCTAATAAATAAAGAGGGCTGACCAGATTGGTCAGCCCTCTCAGACTGTAGACAATCTCGATAAAAATTGGGCTTGCCTACAGTCTTTTTTTTGGCTTTAGGTGAAAGGGGGCCGTTGATTTCCATTCCAGGCGCTTCGCTTTCCGCGGGGCTGGCGGTGAGCCTCCTCGTCGCCAAGCTCCTGCGGGTCTAACCTGTCCAGCTGCTCCCGCAGGAGTCTGCGCGCCTTCCACTTCAATCAACAGAAACTTTAAACTTTATGTGCAGCAGTAATAAAACATACCTAAAATGGGCTTTATAGTGCATGAGGTGATGGAGATGTTATCAAAGAAGAGTTCAAACGCACGAGATCAATTAGAGATGGTTACCGTAGATCAGCTTGTTCCTTAAGGTCATTAGGTCCTTATGCTGGAGCTGGCATAGAATTCTCTCCCGGGTGTCTTTTCTAATAAAAAAGCCAACTCAAAGACAAAAAGGGTTAGGAATGTGACCATTCCAAACCCTTTTGTCTATAACCTGAAAGGGCTGACCAGATTGGTCAGCCCTTCATTACATTATTTTTTATTAAAATAATCTGTAAAAGCATGTAGGATTTCAATACCTTGATAGGTGAACAAACTAAGAGCAGTAATTGAAAAAAGAACAACAGGAATCATTCTTAACCAAAACATCATTTATAAAACCTCCAATTTTGTTTTTATGCTAATAAGGTTGGTTTCAATAAATGATTTTTTGAAAAGTATGAGGATTGGTAATAAACAGCGTATAAAAATGGTCTTAATTGTTGTCTATGTGTTAACAATTGACCAAATAAAAACATTGCAAGAGCAATAATCAAAACAATGTAAGCTGTATCTACTGAGCGAAATAGGTCAAAGTGCTTTTGATCTTCCTCGACAATCAGTACTCCGGCAGTTGCTTCATTCTCAACAGCAATTATTTTTCCTTGATTTGTAGGATGATGATAAATCGTAGACATTGAAACAAGTTGTAAGCCAGAAAGAGAGATTAATAGCACCATAAATGACTTTATCAGCAATAGATGTTTCAATTGTCTCACCCCTTTGCTGTTTGATAGATAATATCTTAAACCTTTTTTATTCATTTGAAAAGAGATTTGTTTGCCTTAAAAGGCCATTTTCTTTCGAATGAGAGTTGTAAGGGTTACCAAGAGGCATACTTACTTCAGTCATTCTTTGTATAAATTTTCCTTTAATAAAAGGAGTTTCTCTTTTTTTGTTGAATTAAGCGGAGAAAGATTAGTAGCTGATTTGCTGTGCTAAGGATTTTAACAATTAGAAAAAGAGGTTTATATAATGAAAATAAGAAGTAAGTGGAGTCGAATGTCAAAGGTTTTGTTATTATTTTTTTCAATATTTATAAGGATTTACTGGTTTAAACTGAGGAAAAAATCTGAACAAGAATGGGATTTGTTATGGGGGAAGATCGGCGAAGAGTTTCGAAAAACACTTTTTGAATTAGAAGGTTTACTTATAAAGGTTGGTCAAATTTTAACTATTCGTGCGGATTTACTTCCTCATTCCTTTATAAAGGAAATTCAGGATTTAACGGATAAAGTACCTCCTTCAGAATGGAAAGAGATTAAAGCTGTGATTGAAGAAGAATGGGGATGCGAACTTAATAAAAACCTACTTTCAATTGAGAAAGCTTCAATTGCATCTGCATCAATAGGGGAAGTGTACCGAGCAGTTTTAAATAATGGAGAAAAAGTCGCGATAAAAGTACAAAGACCCCGGATTCAGTCTATTGTTTCAACTGATTTTCGCACATTAGGGATTATTATATGGTTTGCGGATCTTTTTGTTCCGGTTCCTAAGGGGTTTATTAATTTTAAAGTGTTATATAAAGAATTAAATCATGTGATTGAACAAGAGCTCGATTTTCAAAAAGAAATGAAATCATTATTATTTTTCAAAGAAAGATTTAAAACAGATGATGATGTGAAAATTCCACATGTATATTCTGATCTTTGCACATCAAAGATTATCGTAATGGAATGGGTAGAAGGAATAAGGTTAACAAACGATAAAGCTCTTGAATCAATAGAATTAAGCCGTGAAGAACTCGCACAACGACTCCTTAAGGTGTTTCTTCCTCAATGGCTCGAGCCTGGAATATTTCATGCAGACCCACATCCGGGAAATATTCTCATTACTAAGGATGGACAAGTAATTTTATTAGATTTTGGAATGGTGGGGGAAATAACTAAAAAAGACGCCTCTTATTTTCAAAGTTTAATTGGCAGTATACTTGCAAAAGATTACTCTAAAGCAGTTGAATGCTTATCACAATTAGGATTTCTACATCCTCAAGCTGATCTTAGGACAATGGAAAAACTACTTGCTGAATTAGTTACCTTTGATATAGCTGCTTTAAAAGAAACAGATTTAATTCAATTAAAAATGGAAATGAACGATATAATTCAGGCATTACCTATTCAAGTTCCAACAAGGTTTGTTTTTCTCGGTCGATCAGTTGTAACAATTGAAGGAATTCTTCGTCAAGTTGCACCTGAAGCAGAAATGCTAGAATTAGGAAGACCTGTTTTTATGAGGTGGCTACAAAAGCAAGGAAATAATAAGTGGTCGTTTCTCTGGCAATGGGCTCAATCTCAGCCTGTTTTTAAGGTTGTACATTCTGTAAATGAGTTTTTACAATTACCTCAAAAATTAGAGTCAATAAAGGAAAAGGAGCAGAGAAGACATTTCCAGTTTGTTATATATGAAAATAATAAAAAACGATTTTTTCAACTACTACTAATTGGGCTAATCGGATTCTGTTTTGGATTATATAGCGGACAATCTGTTCTTTGGCAATTATCTACAGCTATTGGGTTCATATCGATTATTGGGTTTTTCATTTGTAGTTTTAAACTGAAAAAATGGATGAAATATATGCAGGAACGAAAATGAATGAAGTTGCCCTGTTTAAAAGTAAGAGTATACATTCGTCTAGAGTGTATACTCTTTTTATTTCAAGGATATTAAAAGGTGTATATAGGATTCCTTTTAATGGTTAAACTGTTTATCTGGATATATCGGTAGGTTTAATTGAGGAGGAAAAGGATGTTTTCTGATTTCAAAAAATATTTATCACGTAATCTATGGTCTGGTTTTTTATTTGGAATAGGCTTAGCAGCCTTTATTGATGAAACTGTGTTTCACCAACTTTTGCGTTGGCATCATTTTTATGATCGATCAACAACAGATGTTGGTCTAATATCAGATGGACTTTTTCATGCATTTAGTTGGTTTGCTACTATTTGGGGTTTGTTCCTGCTTGCCGATCTTCGAAGAAAACAAGGGTTTTGGTTTAAAAGGTGGTGGGGAGGTATGCTTGTAGGTTCGGGTGGATTTCAACTTTACGATGGGATTATTCAACACAAATTAATGAGAATTCATCAGATTCGCTATGTAGAAAATATCCTTCCATATGATTTGATTTGGAATATAATAGCCGCAATAATGATTTTAGTTGGCTGTATTCTTTTATTCCAAACAAAAAATCACGCGAAAAAAAGCAAGGGAATGGATGCTACATATGAACAATAATCATAATCACCATTCAACTTGGGATACCCTTGATTTATACTTTATAATAGGATTTTGCTTGCTTCTTTTCATTTATGTTCTTGCAGCTGTATTTGCGAATCATAAAAATAGAAAGTGGCCCCTTTACCGAACAATATTATGGATATTAGGTATTTTATGTGCTGCTATTTCATTGGTAGGACCTATTGCTAACCGAGCCCATTTCGATTTTACATTTCATATGATTGGTCATTTATTGCTTGGAATGCTTTCCCCGTTATTAATGGTCCTTGCAGCTCCAATATCATTAATGATGAAGGCATTGAGTGTAACAGCTTCCCGACGTTTGTCTCGTGTTTTAAGAAGCTGGCCTATTAGAACGATTAGTGACCCAATCGCTTCTTCTTTGCTTAATATAGGTGGGTTATGGATACTTTATTTAACTGACCTTTACTCACTCATGCATCAGAATGTGTTTTTGCATTTGATCATACATATTCATGTTTTTTTGGCAGGTTATCTGTTTACGTCTTCCATGATATCGTTTGACCCAAACCCTCATAAAGCAAGTTTTACATATCGTGCTTGTGTCTTAATCAGTGCTCTAGCTAGTCATGGGATATTATCAAAATTAATATATGCTAATCCACCAGCTTCTGTTTCAAAAGTTCAGGCAGAGGCTGGAGCAATGTTGATGTACTATGGTGGGGATCTCATAGACCTTGTTCTTATTTATTTTCTTTGTTTAGAATGGTATAAAGCAACTAGACCAAGAGCAATTACAATACCTACGTAATGGAATTAGCTTTACGTAGGTTTTTTTGATAATTTCTACTTTTGGACTGAAAAAAGAAAAATATTTTACAAATCTCTAAATTTAGTAGATTATAGGTTTTATGGAGGTAGTGCAATGTTTACATTACAAAATATTCGTTACAAAGAAATATTAAATATTGAATCACTTAATATACCAGCAAATAAAGTGACTTTTCTTGTCGGAGAAAGTGGTGCAGGAAAATCAACATTATTAAAAATGTTAAATATCATGTTGTCTCCAGACCATGGTCAGATTTTTTATAAGAAAGAAAATATAGATGATCTTGATCCTATATATCATAGAAGAAATGTTATCATGCTATCACAACAACCGACGATATTTGAAGGAACAATTAGAGAAAACTTGAACAAAGGTCTTATTTTCGCAGGTGAAAAAGAAAAAGAAGATAAAGAGCTAAAGCAAGCACTAACTATTGTTTATTTAGAGAAAAATCTTGATGAAAAGGCTGATACCCTTTCAGGAGGGGAAAAACAAAGACTTGCGCTTGCACGAATTCTTTTGTTAGATGCGGAAGTTTATTTATTGGATGAACCGACTTCAGCCCTAGATGAGGTAACAGAAGAAATGGTCATGAAGAATTTTATCGAAATGATAAAGAAAAATAATAAAACAGCCATTCTTATTACACATTCTCAAAAGCTTGTTTCCACTTATGCTGAAAATGTTGTTACCTTAAAGAAAAGTGGGGGTGAGAGTTGATGGAGAATGTGATAAGAGATATTGAGCTGTGGAGGCTAGCTGCTGGATATTTATTTATTATATTATTGATTGCATTCGTTAGATGGAGAGGCTTAAATAGAGAAATCCGCATTATTGTTTCTACAGCAAGAATGACGATTCAATTAGTGCTCGTTGGATACATCCTGACGTACATTTTTGAAGAGCCAAACCCTTATATCATCATGTTTATCGTGCTGTTTATGCTTACTTTTTCAATTTTTAATACATATAAGCAGGTGGCAAAACCATTATCTAAAAAACTAAAACAAATTATTGCTCTCTCAATGACTGCCGGTTCGCTTCTTACGTTAATTTACTTTAATTTTGTTGTCATTCATTTTCAACCTTGGTATGAGCCTCATTATCTGATTCCAATAGCAGGAATGATAATAGGAAACTCAATGACAGGGATTACTCTTGGTGTGAAGAATTTAGTAGAAGGTATCGAAAAGGAAAAGCACTTAATTGAGGGTGCACTCATGTTAGGAGCTAAGCCTGAAGCCGCCACCAAGTCTGTTGTCAACTCTGCATTTGATTCAGCAATATTACCAACAATTAATAGTATGGTAGGTATGGGAATCGTTTTCTTACCAGGGATGATGACAGGTCAAATATTAGCCGGAATAAATCCAATCATAGCGATTGAATATCAAATTGCAGTTTTGCTCGGTATTGCTGGAAGTGTAGCTCTAACAGTCATGATTTTCACATCATTTGGTTATAAAACTTTCTTTAATGACCGTCAACAGTTTATTAAGTAGTAAAAGCTAATTATGCAGCTCTCGAAGCTGCGTAATTGGCTTTTTTGTTTACCAACAGTAAATGCTTTGAAAATATTATTGACAAATTCTACCTAGAAGAATAAATTATATATGATAATATGTTCATGTATTGTATGTAAGGTGTGATTACGATGATGTATGATGTTTTAATTATTGGTGCAGGTCAAGCGGGTCTTTCAATGGGGTATTTTCTTAAACAAAGTCATTTATCTTTTTTAATTATAGATAAGGAACAAGAAATTGGAGATGTATGGCGGAAACGCTATGATTCTTTGGTTTTATTTACACCTAAAAGATACAGTTCTTTACCAGGTTTGATGATGGAAGGAAATGTAGATGAATTTCCAAAAAGAGACGAGGTAGTTGAGTATCTTAAAAAATATGCAACTACTTACTCTTTACCAATAAAACATGGTACCGAAGTGATTAGTGTTGAAAAAACTAAAAATATTTTTCATGTGGTAACAAATAGAGGAGAGTTGTTAGCAAAACAAATAGTAGTTGCTACAGGACCTTTTCAAACACCGAAAATACCTGAAATCTCTCAAAATCTAGATAAGAGCATTAAACAACTTCACTCATCTCAATATAAAAATAGTAATCAACTACAGGATGGGGCTGTTTTAGTGATTGGGGGAGGTAACTCTGGGACACAAATAGCCGTTGAATTATCGAAAACAAGAGAAGTATATTTATCTATTAGTCAAAAGCTGAAATTCTTACCGTTAACTTTTGCCTCTAAAAGTATATTTTGGTGGTTTGATAAATTAGGTATATTACATGCAAACCGTGACTCTTTTATAGCTAAAAAGCTTCAGCAGCAGGGTGATCCTGTTTTTGGGTATGAGTTAAAAGAATCAATTCAAAAAGGGAATGTAAGCTTAAAGCCTAGAACAAGAAATGCTGAACATTCGACCATATACTTTGAAGATGGAGATACTATAAAGGTAAAAAACATCATATGGGCAACAGGCTTTTGCTTAGATTATCAATGGATTAAAATAAAGGAAGCTTTTGATATGCAAGGAAATCCAAAGCATAAAAGAGGTGTTACTAGTGTTAGTGGATTGTATTTCTTAGGACTTCCATGGCAGCATAGAAGAGGATCAGCCCTATTGCTTGGGGTTGGAAATGATGCAAAATATCTATTTCAACAAATTATTGAAAAAACTTAAATAGTGTGTAGGAAGGGGACAGGGGAATGTTGTTGGTTAGCTCTTGTTTAGCCGGAATGGAAGTAAGATACAATGGAACACACAGCCTAGTTGAAGAAATAAGGGAATTAGTAAAAGAAAATAAAGCTGTAGCGGTGTGTCCGGAATTACTCGGAGGCTTCACCACACCTAGAGAGCCAGCAGAAATTGTTGGAGGAAATGGAGAAAATGTTTTAGATGGTTATGCTAGAGTTATAGAAAGTTCAGGAAACGATGTAACAGATTTGTACATAAAAGGGGCATATTCTACACTTGAAAAAGCCAAAAAGATGAAAGCTAAGGCAGTGATATTAAAAGATTATAGTCCTTCATGCGGCAGTTCGATGATTTATAATGGAGAATTTAAGGGAAATAAAATAATAGGAAACGGAGTAACAGCCGCTTTACTAGAGAGAAACGGGATAAAGGTGTTTTCTGAAAACAATCTGCCTAACGATATAAGTAAACTTTTATAAAAGTTTACTTATATCAGGATTATGCTATAGATAAAAAAATGAATACAAAACAACGAGTTTACTTGTTACAAACACATCGAATTCATTAAAAATTTCTATTTGACATGAAACGCGTTTCATCATTTAAACTCCTTACAAATAGGTTTTTTCTAAGCTTTAATTGTTGTTTTTGCTCTAAATAAAGGAAGAATTCAACAATTAGTTTTTACTTAAAAAGTAAAAGTGAGGAGATTAATGATGTGGGTATTAGTATTGCTTTGTTTTATCATTTATACTGGAGCTTATTTCTGTATAAAGGCTTCAGGACAGTCACCAAAAATAAAAACACTAAAAACATTTGATGATTTCTTTATCGATTCGAAAAAGAAAATGTAAAGCACTTTCATTAAACTTATGGAATGATTACGAGGCTCAATGTGCACTTGCTAACGGGGTGATTTTATGACAAATATAAAAGATTTAGCTAGGATGGCTGGCGTATCCGTAACTACTGTTTCTCGTGTTTTAAATAACCATCCATATGTTAGTGAACAAAAAAAGGTGGCTGTTTTAAGAGCTATAGAAGAAAGTAACTATCACAAAAATATAAATGCGGTTCATTTAAGCAAAGGTAAAACTCAACTAATAGGTGTTGTTCTTCCATATACTGACCATTCTTACTTTGGTCAGTTGTTAAAGGGAATAGCTAAACAAGCGTTAGAACACAACTATAAATTGGTCTTATTTCAGACAGACTACATTGAGAGCCGTGAATTGGAAGCTCTGTATATGTTAAAGCATAAACAAATCGACTCTCTCATTATTTGTTCGAGAACTAGTAATTGGTCGATTATTGAGGAACATTTGGTTTATGGTACAATTACGTTATGCGAAAATATGATAAATAAAAAAGTGTCTACTACTTTTGTTAATCATTATGAGGTCTTCTTTGATGCACTAGAATATCTTTATAGTAAGGGTCATAGTAAAATCGGTTACACTATTGGCAGAAAATCAGGAACCAACAGTCAAAATCGTGAACGTGCGTATAGAGATTTTCATGAAAAATATAATTTACCTTACAATTCTTATTATATAATGGATGAATGCCTGTACTTTGAAGACGGGGAAAAAGTAGTAAAGCAACTAAATGATATGGATACACCACCAACTGCATTGTTGATAACGAGTGACCAGGTTGCTGCTGGGGTTGTAACATGCTGCCAAAAACACAATATCTCAATACCAGATCAACTATCAATTATCGGGTTTGACAACGAACCAATTGCTAAAATGATGAATATTACATCAATAGAAATTCCTCTCGAGGAAATGGGGAAAAATCTCTTCCTTCAAGCTATTAACGATCAGGTGTCGAACAAGGAAATATCGGTAAAGTTAATTCAGAGAAAAACAGTTTGATATGATAGGAATATGATTAGAAAGTAGGAATAATGATGACCACTAAAAGTGTAATTTTTTTTGATATAGACGGGACTTTACTTACTCATGATAAAGAATTACCTCTTTCAACTAAAGAAGCTATTTTTAAACTAAAAGATGAAGGCCATATTGTTGCGATCGCAACTGGTCGTGCTCCTTTTATGTTTGAAGATTTACGTGAAGAATTAAATATAAATACATATGTTAGCTATAATGGTCAATTTGTCGTTTTAGATGGCGAAGTGCTTTTTACAAATCCTTTAAAGATTTCATCACTTGAAAAATTAACAGAAAACGCTCTTCTGAACGATCATCCTGTTGTCTTTATGGATCATGAGGATATGAAAGCAAATGTTTCCGAACACCGCTATATTAACGAAAGCATTCAATCATTAAAGATCAAACAATTTCCTACACATGATCCGCACTACTATAAAGGTCGTGAGTTGTATCAAACGCTTTTATTCTGTCCAGAAGGAGAGGAAAAGCAATACGAACTAAATTATCAGGATTTTGACTTTGTAAGATGGCATCCCTTTTCAGTGGATGTTGTCCCGAGTGGCGGGTCAAAGGCAATTGGAATTAAGAAAATTGTTGAGAAGCTTGGGTTTTCGGAAGAACATCAATATGCTTTTGGCGATGGTTTAAATGACATTGAAATGCTTTCAACGATCAAAAATAGTGTTGCAATGGGTAATGCAGAAAATCAGGTGAAGGAAGTCGCAAAATACGTAACAAAATCAGTTGAGGAAAATGGTATACTTCATGGACTTCAACAGGTAGGGCTTTTATAATTTATATATAGGATAGAAAACAGGTGCTTAAACATTCAGAGCGCCTATTTGGTTTCTACTATTTAAATGAGTGAGGAGCACCTGTTGAAGTATGTTCATTCACCCACTGAAGAGATACCTTAGAAACAGTATCCCATCCCGGTATTTCAGATTTATGCTGTTCAACCCAGCTCATGCAAAACTGTGGATCAATATTGTTTTGTTCACATTGATCAAGGAAAGCCTGAATTGTTGTATCGGTACAGTTTTGCCATGACCCGCATGTATTTTGAAAAATATTCTCCATTCTATCTACTATTTCGTTGCTTCTATCCATATTTGAAAACCCCTTTCATTTATTCATCACAGCCAAAATACAGTATGTCCCCTGATTGATTATTTATGATATTGAGTTTTCCCTAATTTCATTTAGTTACAAAATATTCTACATCTTCCTTAAAATAACTTATAATAAAGATGAATCGTTTTTGCTAAAGCTTTCAAGAGCAACACTATATTAGGAATAAGGTGATCGATCATCAAAAATATCAAAAATATGATGTTTGCTATGCTTGGATTCATTTCCCTCGGTGTTGGAGTTGCGGGAATTATTCTTCCTATTTTACCCGGAGGTCCATTTTTTCTCTTAGCCTCATTCTGCTTTGCAAAAAGCTCTAAGAAATTTGAAAGATGGTTTAAAAGTACCTCATTCTATAAGAAATACGTTGAAGGTTTCCGGCAGAAGAAAGGTATGACACTCAAAGAAAAAATTCGTATCAACCTAATTGCAGATGCGTTCATCTTATTTTCGGTCTTTTACATAAACATCCTAGTAATAAAAGTTATTTTAGTGCTACTTGCAATATACAAGCACTATTATTTCTTAAAGAAAATTAAAACGATTAACCCAAAGCAAAAAGAAGCAGATAAAATTTTTTTTAGGAAGTGATTTATTTAGCAATGATTAAGAGTAGTGGATAAGGTATGAAGAAAGTTGTGAGTAGTTATACATCATACTTTTTTGGGATGATTCAGTTTTATCACATTAATATTGTGCACTTTTTCATAAAAAAGTAAACAGCATGATTTTTCTATGAAGGACGAGACTACTTACAGCGTGATAGTACAAAACGTACGATCTTTTCAACAAATACAATGCTTAAAAGTTTTTAGCATTATTTCACTAGGATACCTGATGCTAGCTGGGAAATTATATAGATATTGAAACATTTACACGAGAGGTTTAGTCATGGAAGGGAGAGAAATTTAATGGAGTCATTATGGTTAGAGTATGCCTGGGCATTGTTGATTTTAATTGGATTGGAAGGACTGCTATCTGCTGACAATGCGTTAGTGCTGGCAGTTATAGCTAAACATTTACCTGAGGATGAGAAAAAAAGAGCTATAAATTATGGAATTATCATGGCTTTTGTTTTCAGGTTTCTTGCACTTTTTGCTATATCATTTATTGCGAACGTCTGGCAAATTCAGGCGATAGGTGCAGCTTATCTTCTTTACTTAGGATTGAAGCATATTATTCAGGCACGTTTCGGTAAAGAAAATGAAAATATTCGTGAGGAAGAAGAGAAGGAAGCAGCTGGTAAAGGTTTTTGGCCAACTGTAGGTAAGATAGCATTGGCAGACCTTGCTTTTGCGATTGATTCAATTCTCGCAGCAGTCGCACTGGCGCTTGGACTTCCGGATTCACCACTAGGCAACTTCGGTGGTATGGATGGAGGAAAGTTTATAGTAGTTGTTTTAGGAGGTATTGCTGGTCTTATCCTGATCAAGTTTGCTGCAACATGGTTTGTCCAGCTACTTGCAAAACGTCCAGCTCTAGAAACGACAGCATATGCAATTGTTGCTTGGGTAGGTGTTAAACTTGCAGTCATTACTTTGGCTCATGAAGATATAGGTATCTTAGATCATCATTTTCCACATAGTACTGTTTGGACTTTGATCTTTTATGGAGTGTTAGTTGGAATAGCCTTACTTGGATGGTTTGCACCTGCTAATAAGTCTTTAGAAAAAGATTTAACTTAAAGTAAGCTTTTTGAATAATTAAAGTGTGAGTTCATTACAAAATTGACTGACACTTGTAAAATATAGAAACAATTTCAAAAGAAATATAAAAAGATGACCTTATTCACTAAGGTCATCTTTTAGCTGTTTAAGGAAATTTTTTCCCTTTTATTATTCTTCTGTTTTATTTAAATGAAGAGGAGGTGGGATTAGCCAGCCTTTTTCTTTATTTAGTCGTAACACTTTGCCACCAAGTGCTGCTTTTTGTGTATGGAATTGACCAAACATCATAGCGATGTCCTCTCTGATTGCTTGACCAATCATTTGACTACATGCCACCAATCCAGCAGCTATGCTTGCGGATAAAGCTGCTGCAATTTCTTGGTCCATAAACTTTGCCCCTGCTGGAATATCCTCGATACGAGCGTTAGGACGTTCAGGAGGTGTAGGAGGAAGAGCGACTCCATTGTCTTTTAAAATTGTCTCAATTTGTTTCATTTCTTGTTGACATAGATCAATCGCTTCCATTAGTAATTTACGAAGGTCCTCATCTCCAGCATGATTAACCTTAGTTTGATATCCAGCAACTGCTCCCTTTGAAGTTAGAAGATACGACCAAGCACCAAAAACTTCTCCATAATGTAATGGTTCGTTTTGAGGATTATCACTTAGAATTCCCATTAAAACACTCCCTATAGTTTTTTTCATATCCATAAAAACTCTCCTAATTTCTTAATGTCTTATAGACAAAAAATAGTATGCGTTAAATCTTTCTTCTTTAATCTTTTACAAAAAGATATTTGAAAATGTTATGAATTAGAAAAATGGGCTCCATTTTAGGCTCCTTAATGAATCATTCTTAGCATTAGACGGGCTCCAAATTGTTATAAACGTATATACTATATCGTCTAAGAATTTAATATTGACAATCGAAAGGAAGATGTTTAAATGTACGGATATGAAAATAGTCCACATATGGCTGGAGCAAACATGCCTCATGTTGCTGCAGAAAATGTTCCTCATCAGCCAGTTGTAATGCCTTACACTTATGAAGCCCCTGCTTATGGATATTGTGCTCCTACTTATAGACCGAATACATTCGCGCTTATCGTTGTGTTATTTATTTTGCTAATTATTATAGGTGCAACGATTTACGGTAATAAGTGTTAACCACATACACCCTAAAAAAGACACTATTTTTTAGTGTCTTTTTTAGTTCCTTTTCACAAATGGAATGGGTGTTAGAAAATCATCGTGTTTTTATTTATGGGTGGGTTCGGTTTTGAAGTACAAAATTTGAAATAACCGTAATTATGCGAATGGTAATTCGCACGATAATTAACAGATAATTGATTAGAAGAACATGTGTCACACTATATAATTGTTTTTTTACTAAATTTAAAAATAAACGTAAAAATTCCGTTTAAATTGAGAAATATCAACATTCCCCACAAAATAAGGGAAGTTTTTACGCTAATATGAACCTAATCTTTAGATTTAGGTATATATATATAGGTTAACCGGAATATATCCGCTAATATTAGCTTTTTAAGCATCTACTATATACCTTAA
Organism: Metabacillus sp. YM-086; assembly: GCF_048059995.1. NCBI lineage: Bacteria > Bacillati > Bacillota > Bacilli > Caryophanales > Bacillaceae > Metabacillus > Metabacillus sp. YM-086. The sequence goes on from NZ_JBLUOI010000001.1 coordinate 57,931, forward strand.
CCGGAGTTTCTCCGCCTATCTTTCCTACACCTCCACGAAAAATCAACAATGAATAACATCAGTCATCAATCCCCAATTAATTTAGCCCTAACTTCTACTATCCTGTTGAAAAAGAATGTGAATTAGGGTTTTAAAATACTTGCTATCTAACAGGGTATTAAGGATAAAGATACCAAAATAACAGGTAATTTCCACTACACAGAAGTATTTTTCCGTGATATAGTATGACTACAAGATAAGTCATCCTGCAATGTTCGTTGCCCCTACATGTTTTAAACCTTACTATTTATTAGGGATTCCTATATAAATTAACTGATGCCACGCCTATCTTAGTAGGATTGCAGCAGGTTAATATGCGGAAACCCACCTGTTGAAAACAGGTTATCAAAACATCTGGGGAAACGGCATAGGTGGGAATGATTTTAAAAACAACATATATTTATTTTCTTATACATACCGTTGATAGTCGGGGAGGTAGCGGTGCCCTGTAACTCGCAACCCGCTCTAGCGAGGATGAATTCCTTTTTAGCGGTATGATAATGGAAGGTTTGCCTTATATAAGCGGTGTTGACTTTCAGAGTCCTCGCAATAGAAACCCATGAATCTGGTCAGGACGGGAACGTAGCAGCCATAAGTGGGACAATCTATGTGTCGAAGGGTAGCTTTGAATGAGCTGGCTGTATAAGTAACGCTTGTGTTGTCATATCAATAAAAGGTTCAACGGTGCTAAATGGGGCCTTAGCTCAGCTGGGAGAGCGCCTGCTTTGCACGCAGGAGGTCAGCGGTTCGATCCCGCTAGGCTCCACCATATATAATATACTAGGCGACATAATTAGTCATACATAACAAAAAGGCTTTTGTACTTAAAGTACAAAGCCTTTTTCGTGTTCATTTATAGTATTTACATATAATCGTAAACGGAATCTTCAAAATAGAGCCAGTGAAAATATTCAATTTGTGGATCTGACATTTCCGCGATTTCCTTTTCATTGAATTTGCGTTTGTCTAATAAATCCTTCACTTTGATTTCTCTTGCTAATTGGCTCATGGTATTTCCTCCTTAAGAATAACAAGTAACGTTGTTGTTATAGAGTTGTAAGCGTTTACTTAGATTTCTTACTTTTATTATATATCTCAAATTGATATGAAACAAATATCAATTTGAGATAAAAACACAAAAAATGATATTGAAATGTTATTTATTGATATTTAGAAATTGATAATCCACTTTGAGTGTATTTTTAGAGGAAAATTATAGGGAAATTCCCTTCGTGATAAATTAATTTTAAAAAATAGTGAAATTATAAAACTTTTTAAGTAATTTTTGTATCTAATACATGAAGAGCTAATTCATCTATTTTGTTTAAAGTGATTGTATAAATATCTACGCTATGGTGTGAGGGGGATAAAAGTGAAAGAAGAAAAGCTTGTAAAGCTTGCTACAAAGGGAGATTCTGAAGCGTTTGGTAAACTCATGATATTGTTAAAGGATCAAGCTTATCGGATGGCCTATTGTTATTTGCATCATGAACACGATAGTATGGATGCTGTTTGTAACGCTATGGAAAAGGCATTTGAAAAACTTAATCAGCTTAGGGAACCAAAGTATTTTAAAACCTGGTTTCTAAAGATTGTTATCAATGAAAGTAATCAATTACTAAGGGAAAAAAGTAAAATTGTTGAATTAAGTGAAAACGAGATGATGAATTTATCTGGAGAATCTAAATCTGAGCACATAGAAGATCTTGAAGAATTACTTAATCAAGTGGAACCAACAGAAAGGTCTATGATCTACATGAAATATTATTTAGGATACTCTCTTGATGAGATTTCAAAAATAACAGACTTGCCGTTATCAACAGTAAAAACTAAAATATACCGGAATCTAAAACAACTCCGAGAAAAACTAGTTCAAGGGGAGGTCTTATAAATGAGCTTAGAGGAAAAAGAATTAGATATAATCATGAACAGAACAAAGTCAGAGTTGATTCCAGTCCCAGACGAATTAGAGGATAGAATAAATAAGTGGGTTGTTGCTAAAAAACAAAGCAAAAAGAAAAAAAGATTTCGACATTTTTCAATCGGAGCAATAGCTGCCAGTATTCTATTGGTCAGTTTTATCTTATCTCCAAATGCAAGAACCTACGCAAAAGATATTCCGATAGTTAGTATGGCTGTTAACTGGTTTGAGGAATTGCTATTCGAATATAAAGGAATAGAAACAGCGGAAGAAAACAATTACAAACCTTTTAGGCCACATTCTTTTTCAGTTGGAAACTACGAATTAGAAATGGATCATCTTTTTCTTGAAGATGAGCAACTCTTTTTTACTCTCTTAGTTAAAGGAGGAGACATAGCAAATTCCGTATATAAAGAAGAATCAGGAATGTTAATGATGGATAACTATCCCGAAATGAATGTAGAGTCAAAGAGTTTTGCAAGAAATCCCGACTCTGTTGAAGGTGCAGGAGCATCAATGGGTATTCAGCGAATTTCAGGTAAGTATTACATTATGGCTAAATATACACTTTATATTGATCCTAATACTGTACATGAATTTATAAAAAATGATGGAAATACACTGTCCTTTAGTGTTGAAATTGACGGAAATAAAACAAATGTTGACATTCCATTATCAAACACAAAAGTTCAATTAGGGAAACATTTTGTACAGAATGAAAAGATAGAACTACAGAATTCAGAAGACCCCTTTACAGTTCAAAAGCTAGTGGTATATCCGACAAGAATGGAACTTGAGTTAACAGGGGGGTCACAGGATGCTTTCTTTAAAATGGTCCCTAATATTTACTTACAAGATGAAAAAGGAAATAAATATTCGTTAAGAGTCTTACAAGTTAATTCTGGTTCCTATAAACTAGAATCACTTTCTACTATTTATTTTGATAAAAAAGTAAAAGAGTTAACATTGAATGTTGGGATAAACAAAGGTATTCCACTGAATATAACTGAAGAATAATGAGAAGGTCAGCCTTAAAGGTTGACCTTTTGATGAGGGGCTAGAAAGAACAAGTGAAGTAGGATACTTAGTAGGCTATTATCATGACCCAAAACAACTTCGCACCGTATTTAAAAGGATGACAGGCATGCCTCCACGCGATTTTATATCCAATTGAAGCAAAATGAGATAAGGGGAGCGTTTTCATACTCATGCATCATTTTATTATTTTGTTATGTAGATAAGAGTCTCTAAATAAGTAATAGAGACTCTTTCTATTTTGTCAATTACTTTTCAGAAACAATAAATACCTCATGAACATTTTGATTAGCGGCACGAACTTGATTCTCTATTTTTTGTTTAAGCTGACTTGAAACTTGCTTTGTGTGACCTAAACGAGTATTACGATTTTTAGTATCAACATTAGTAGTGAAATTTGTGTTATTTCCTAAGCCAGGTCTAGTTGTCGAAGGATTATTTGTCCCAGGTGTTTCATTTATTCTTTCAGCCATTTCTGTACCATTATTTCGTTCTGCAGAATTTGCTGTTTTTGAATGACGGTTATTGAATCCCACATTATTATATTCATTTGCCATCCCACGTAAGTTCGTGTTATTTCCTGTTGTTCCAGAGTTAGTAGCACTTTTATTACCAACAGTTGTACCATTGTTATTATTGTTGTTTCCATTTTGGTTTAAACGAACCGTAACAAAGGCATCGTTGCCTCTCATGATCACTCTAGCTTGATATACTTCATCTAAACGCTCAACATTTTTTGTTGCACGTGCTTGGACAGTTGCATTTTGATTGCGGTTAGAATCATTCTCGTTGTAGTTCACTCTTGTTATTGGAGCCTGTTCATTTCTCAATCCCATATTTGTAGCGTTATTTGTTTGATCGCCTGCGCAGCCTGTAGCACTTAGAATGCAAGCTGCGGATAAGATCGTAACAAGTCCTTTTTTCATCACCATCATCCCCTAAATAGTAAAGTACATTTTTAGAATATCTAAATATGTACAAACTATCCGATGTGAACAAATCCATAATATGAAAAATAAGGCTATCTAACGATGGGGGAGGATGATGGAAGTTAAAATTGGAACAATAAAGATATAACTCCAAGGGAGGTTTTAATTATGAACAAACAAAATAAATCAAATCAACATAAGGATTTTAAGGAAAACTCATATGAGATTGAAAAAGAAACAAAAGGTACCATGCATTTAAAAAATGCCCCTACACCACATATTGAGGGACATCAAATTACAGAGGACATGGAGTAGGAATAACCTAAATTGATATAAAAAAGACAGAGGACTAGCCCCTGTCTTTTCGTTTCACTTAGTTTTTCTCACTATTGCTTGGTACTTCACAACTATCGTCGGTGCAAATAGCACCTTCATCACCGTCAAAGCGTAGCTCCTGAAACTTAGGTTTTGGTTTTTCTTCCTCCCAAATTTGTGTAAGTGCACGTGAAAATGTTTCTTGTGGTTGAGCACCTGATATGGAATACTTCTGATTCACAACAAAGAAAGGTACGCCTGTTACACCGATTTGTTGAGCTGTTCTTTCATCGCCTCTCACTACATTTGCAAAGGCTGTTTCGTCATTTAACACTTCTAAAGCTTTACTGCGATCTATTCCTGCAGACTCTGCAAGGTCAGCCAATGTATTGATGTCCCCGACATTTTTTGTATCTGTAAAATAAGCATGCAATAGTTTTTCAGTTAACTCTGTTTCTTTTCCAATTGTTTTGGCGAATTTATTTAAACGGTGAGCATTAAAGGTATTCGTTGGCTTCATATCTTCATAGTTAAATGTTATACCAAGGTCAGAAGCTTGTTGAATAAGACCTTTATTCATTTCTCTAACTTGTTGTTCACTTGCTCCAAATTTAGCCGCTAATGCCTGATAAATACCTTGTTCAGTTTGTATTGGAGCATTAGGGTCCAATTCAAAGCTTTTAAACTCAACCTCTACTTGGTCTTTATGTGGAAATTGATCTAGAGCCATTTCTAAACGACGCTTACCAATATAACAAAACGGACAAACAAAATCCGACCATACTTCTATTTTCATACCCTACACCTCATTGATTCATGTTTTACTCATTGTAGCACACGTCCTAGAAAAACCTAAAAATGATGCTCGGAATTTGATGAACGTTTACTAATGTCTAAAATATTTTAATATTCTCAATAAGCAATAAAAATGGATAGTGTGAAAGATATCCTTAAACAGTGTAATTCTGGTTTTACTAAAATTGTTTTTTATGAAAGACTTTAGTTTAAATATATTTTAGGGAATTTATGTAAAAGTTTATTGACAGAAAATTTTAAATAGTATATCTTAGTTATAGAGTTACTGGTAATGACAACCTGACATGATGATAACCTTACAATAGACGCTACGAGGTGATGACATTGTTAAAACATGAAATTGATAAAGAAAGTCCTGTTCCCCTTTATGCACAGCTAAAGGAAATCATTAAAGATGAAATAAATTCCTCAAACTTTAAGCCAGGGCAATTGATTCCCTCAGAAAGAGAATTAGTTGATCTTTTTGAAGTAAGTAGACCAACTGTTCGGCAAGCTGTTAACGAACTTGTGAATGAAGGGATATTAAATAAAAAGAAAGGGTTAGGAACTTTTGTTGCCAAGCCAAAAATCAGACAGCAGTTCCTAGAAAATTTAACAAGTTTTCAAAATGAAATGAGAGAAAAGGGTCTTCCTTATGCAACAAAAGTAATTGACATGAAAGAAGTGAAAACAAATAGTTCCTTGAAGGAGATATTTGGTGAGCACCATACTGATTTCTTCTACTTAGAAAGACTGCGGTATATTAATAATAATCCGGTTGTTCTTGTTTCCACCTATATTCCAAAGTCTTTGGCAGAAGGATTATTAAGTGAGGATCTTACAAATGTATCCCTATATGAAACTTTACAATCAAAATATGGCCTCCAGATTCATCGAGCAATTAGAGTGATGGAAGCGGTAAATTCCTCAGATTATGAATCTAAGTTTTTAGAAATTGAGCCAGATGCAGCTATTATGTTTATTAAAACAACAGGATATTTACTAAATGATGAGATTTTTGAATATTCCATCGCACGCTACCGTGGAGATTTAAGTACATTTACTGTCAATATTTCAATATCTTGAAGAACTTCATAAGTCTCTCTTCAGAAGTTCGAACAATTAAAACGAACTGCTAAGAGAGCAAGTTTTAACCTTAACTTTCTTTTGTAAGGGTTTACAATTATCAGAATTTCTCTAACACATCTTCTATTCTATTTTCTAAGCCAATTTACCTTACTAATTTCTTAGCAAACATCCTCCAAGAAATCATCTTACAAGCTAATTCTACTAACTTCTAGATCATCCATATATGCAAACTGCACAACTATTACCTTTTTATTACATTACTTATTAAAAGTCTTATTTGTCTATAATTTTGAAAGGGGTGAGAAGGAGAACCTTTATCGGAGCTATGGGGGTATTTATTATGTGAAAAATAAGGGGGAGTTTTCATGAAAAAAAGATTTGGAAATTTTGCTTTATTTCTATTTCTCATATTCGGTTTAGTTGGTTGTAACCAATCAGAAGGAACATCAGGTGAAAGTGACAGTAATTCTGAAGGCGCTTCCAATGATGGAGGGGAACCACTAGAAATCTCTGTTATTATCAAAGCAACTGATTCTGGGTTTTGGCAAACAGTACTTCAAGGTGCAAAGGCAGCAGAAGAAGAATTGGGTAACAAGGTGAAAATTACAACAGATGGTCCACCTTCCGAAGCAGATATTGATGAGCAAGTAGCGATTTTAGAAAACACAGTTACACGTCAGCCTGACGGTATTGTCATTGCATCAACGAGTTCGGATGCAACAGTACCTGCAATTGAAAATGCGATGAGTCAAGATATTCCAGTAGTATTAGTAGACAACAAAGTAAATACAGAAAATTTCACTAGCTTTTTAGCAACAGATAACTTGGTTGGTGGTGCACTAGCAGCTGATAAATTAGTTGAACAGCTAAAAGCACAAGGAAAAGAACTAAAGGGAAAAGTAGGAGTCATTAGTTCTATGGCAGGAGTTAAGGTGCTTGAGGATCGTGATCAAGGATTTATTGACCGTATGGCAGAAATAGCACCAGATATTGAATTGCTTAAAACTCGCTATGTAGATAATGATATATCTAAAGCATTAAGTGCAGCACAAGATATTATAACAAGTAATCCAGATGTTCTAGGCTTCTTCGCTGATAATAACCATACTGGTATTGGTGTTGGTCGTGCTGTAACAGAGCAAGGATTGGCAGAGGATATACCGGTTGTAGCATATGATGCTGATGAAGAACAAATTAATTCTCTTAAAGCTGGAGCCATAGATGTACTAATTGTTCAGGATCCATTTGGTATGGGATATCAAGGAGTTCTAAATGTCATTGACAGTATCGAAGGAAAAGAAGTTGAAAAAACAGTTGATACAGGGGTAACCGCTGTGTCCATGGAAAATTTTGAAGAAGAAGATATCCAAAAGCTACTCTATCCTGAAAAAAGATAAATAGATTTTGAGGCTGCCTGAAGCTCAAGCCAAAGGCCAGCCTCATTAAAGGAGGAAAAAGAATGCCTAAACCTCTTGTAGAAATGAAACAGATCGTTAAGAAATTTAAAGGAACTGCTGCTCTTAAAGGAGTGGATCTTGAAATACAGCCAGGAGAGATACATGCTTTACTAGGAGAAAATGGAGCAGGTAAAAGTACACTTATTAAGATCCTAACAGGGGCTTATATACCAGATGAAGGTGAAATTATTGTTAAAAATCAAAGCTTTAAGGCAATCCCTGTTAAAGAACTTGAAAAGCTGGGAATTGCTGTTGTTTATCAAGATTTAAAGTTAGCTCCTGGTGTATCCATAGCAGAAAATATTTATATGGGTAAACTTCCTAAGCGTTTTGGTGTTTTTGTTAATAAAAGGAGAGCTAGAGAACAAACCAAGGTTGCTTTAGATAGAGTAGGGATTGGAGATACTGATCCAGATACTAAGGTTGGAGATTTAAAAATAGCTGAGCAAGAAATCGTTGCGATTGCAAAAGCAATTTCTAAGGATGCTAAGTTACTTATTTTAGATGAACCAACTGCCTTATTAGCTGAAGATGATGTGAAAAAACTTTTCAGAATCTTAAAGGAATTAGTTGCACAGGGTGTATCAATTATATATATATCACATCGGTTAGAAGAAATTTTTGAAATATCCGATAGAATTACTGTTTTGAGGGATGGTAATAAAATTTGGACGAAATCGGTTTCTGAAGTTCAAAGTGATATGTTAATAGAAGCAATTGCAGGAGAAATGCAGGGTAATGATCAAGTGTATGACCAAATTCAGATTGGTAAAGAACTTTTACGTATAGAGCAATTAACGAATTTTCCTCATTACAAAAACATTTCATTCTCTATTCATAGAGGGGAAGTAGTTGGTTTATTTGGATTAGTTGGAGCGGGGAAGAGTGAACTTTTAAAGGGGATTTACGGTGCAATACCACCTCATTCAGGAAACATACATATAAATGGGCTACCCTTTACTCCTAAACATCCTCGAGATTCTATTAAAAATAAAATTGGTTTTGTTGCGGAAGATCGTGGAACAGAGGGATTTCTACCTCGAATCTCTTTTTATAAAAATGTAAACATTGCCTCATATAAACATGCAGCTACTTTAGGTTTCATAACCGCTTCAACTGAAAAGAAACGTGCCCTTGAGATGATTCAGAGTTTTAATGTTAAATACAGCAATCTTGATCAAAACATTGATGATTTGAGTGGAGGAAATCAGCAAAAAATAGTTGTAGCGAAATGGAAAGGAACCGATATAGAAATTCTTTTACTTGATGAACCAACTGCCGGAATAGATGTTGGAGCTAGACGTGATATTTACAAAGTGTCAAGGTTGTTAGCAAAAGAAGGGAAATGTGTATTGTACTCATCGTCATATTTACCAGAGTTATTAGAAGTATGTGATCGAATTCTTGTACTAAGTGAAGGGGAAATTACTGGAGAGTTTTCTAGATTAAATGATTTTAATGAAAGGAACATTATGAAAGCTGCCTATGCCTAAATTGTTTAGGAGGATGAAACATGGATGAAAAAACTGTGGTTGTCAATAATTCAAGGAAAAGCCAGAGTATGCTCAACTTGAATTTAAATTTTCTCTTAAAGATATCACTACCATTAATTCTTTTATTAATGTGGTTAGTCATTACCTTAATAGATCCAGTGTTTATTTCATTTAATAATTTAACAAACCTAGGAAGACAAACAGCCATAATCGCTATCGTAGCAATTGGTCAGACATTTGTCATCATTACAAAGGGGATTGATTTATCTGTTGGATCAACTCTCGGTTTATCTTGTGTTGTTTCTGCATTGTTACTAGTTTCAGGCATTCCAATTATGTTAACGATTATTGTCGTTACAGTAATAGGTATAGTAATAGGGTTAATAAATGGACTAATTATTTATGATATGAAAATCACACCATTCATTGCGACGCTTGGAATGATGACAATGGTTCGTGGTGCGACCCTCCTAAGTAGTGATGGGGAAATTGTCTCTGGAATGCCAAGAAGTTTTACAAGAATCGCTAATTCTGAAATATTTGGAATTCCTTATTTAATTTTAATATTGGTAGCTATTTGCATTATTTTCATGTGTGTTCTTCGATTTACCGTTTTCGGAAGAAATTTATTTGCGATTGGTAGTAGTGATGAAGCAGCACTATTATCCGGTGTAAATGTTCGCATGACGACATATGGGGCTTATATGATTTCTGGTGGGTTATCCGCGTTAGCAGGTATTTTAATGACCTCACGATTAGCAAGTGGTGTCCCAACAGCTGGTCAAATGTATGAGTTAGATGCGATTGCGTCAGCAGTTATCGGAGGAGCTAGCTTATTTGGAGCTCAAGGAAGTGTAATCGGAACTGTGTTTGGCTCTTTCATTATGACAACTTTACGTAACGCAGGTAACTTGTTAGGAATAGAGCCGTTTTGGCTGCAAATTGCTATCGGTGCCTTGTTAGTGATTGTTGTGTTTTTTGATCAACTTCAAAAGAAACGAGGGTAAAATGCGAAGAAATTGGAGGGGAAAATGTTGACATATCCTAAAAGTCTGAATGATACTACAACTCTTAATAATGGTGTTGAAATGCCTTGGGTAGGATTAGGTGTTTTTATGATGCAAGATGGTAAGGAAGCAAGTGATGCTGTGAGATGGGCCGTTGAGGCAGGTTATCGAAGTATTGACACAGCTGCTGTTTATAAGAATGAAAAATCAGTGGGGCAAGGAATAAAAGATTCAGGAATAGATCGTTCAAAGCTTTTTGTTACCTCTAAAGTATGGAATTCTGATTTAGGATATGAGTCAACGCTAAAAGCCTTTCAATCTAGTTTAAAGCGATTAAAGCTAGATTACTTGGATTTATATCTTATTCATTGGCCAGTTGAAGGTAAATATAAAGATTCATGGAAAGCATTAGAAAAACTATATAAAGATGGCTACGTTCGTTCAATAGGTCTAAGCAATTTTCACCAAAACCATATTGAAGATATATTAAGCGTAGCAGATGTCATTCCTCAGGTTGATCAAATTGAATGTCATCCTAAATTAAATCAAAAAGAACTAATTAAGTATACAAAACAGCATCAGATTCAATTTGAAGCTTGGAGTCCATTAATGCATGGAGAATTATTAATGGATAAAACAATTGTTCAAATTGCAAAAAAGTATAGGAAAACACCTGCACAACTATTAATTCGCTGGGATCTTGAGAACGGCCTAGTGACAATTCCTAAAACTAGTAAAAAAGATCGTATTGAAAGTAATGCAGATGTATTTGATTTCACTATTGAAGCAGAAGATAGAAAGATACTCGATTCAATGAATGATGGTTCACGTTGGGGTCCTGATCCAGATGATTTTGATTTACCAGAGGTCTTAAATTTAGAAGATTAGTTGAAGAAGTAAAGGAGATGTTTTTGGTGAGGAAGTTAATCGTCGCCCATGATGTGGGAACAACTGGTAATAAAGCAACATTATATTCTAGTAACGGAGAATTAATCCATAGTGCATTTTATGGATACGAAACTAACTATCCTGAATCGAATTGGGCAGAACAAAATCCTGCTGATTGGTGGGAGGCAGTATGTGTAACAACGAACGAGCTTTTACAACACCAAGATGTCAAGAGGGAAGAGATTGCGGTTGTTAGTTTTAGTGGGCAGATGCTTGGTTGTCTGCCAGTAGACCGTAATGGAAATCCACTTCAAGATGCCATTATATGGGCTGATATGCGAGCAAGTAATCAAGCTATAGAATTAGAAAAAAAATTAGGTATGGAATTTGTTTACAAAACTACAGGCCATCGAATTAGTTCTTCATACTCAGGAGCAAAAATAAAGTGGCTGAAAGACAACAAACCCGATATTTTTAATAAAACGTATAAATTCTTACAGGCAAAGGATTATCTAGCCTATAAGTTAACGGGTGTTTATGCAACAGATTATTCAGATGCGTGTGGTACAAATTGTCTTGATATTTTGAAGAAAACTTGGTCAAAAGAAATTCTTTATGCTTGGGAGTTGAGTGAAGATCTTTTTCCGAAATTGCATGCCTCAACAGATATCATTGGGTATGTGACAAAGGAAGCAGCAGAAAAAACTGGTTTATTAGAGGGTACGCCAGTGGTGATTGGTGCTGGTGACGGAGTCTGTGCAGCTGCAGGGGTAGGGGTTATTGATGAAGGAGAAGCATTTAACTATATTGGTTCTTCTTCCTGGATTGCATTAGCATCAAATCACCCAGTATTCGACCCAGAAATGAAGACGTATACATGGATTCATGTGGATGAAAATAAATATTCTCCAAATGGTACGATGCAATGTGGTGGTGGATCCGTTCAATGGATAACAAACCTATTATATCAAAACAAGTGTGACAAGTATGACTTGATGAATCAAGAAGCAAATCAATCACCCGTGGGCGCCAATCAGTTAATCTATCTGCCTTATTTAATGGGTGAAAGATCCCCTAGATGGAATCCTGATGCCAGGGGCACGTTTGTAGGGTTATCTATCACTCATTCTCGAGGAGATATGGCTAGATCTGTGATGGAGGGTGTAGCTTTTAATCTTAGAATTGTTTTGGATACTTTTAGGGATGCTGGTGTACATGTTGAAAATATGTGGGTACTTGGCGGTGGTGCTAAAAGTGAATTATGGAGGCAAATTCTTTCAGATATTTACGATGTTAGGATCGATGTTCCCTCTTATTTAGAGGAGGCCACTTCCATGGGAGCAGCTATGGCTGGTGCTGTTGGTTGTGGAGCAATAAAAGATTTCCAAGAAGCAAAAAAATGGATTAAAAAAGTAGAAACATATGATCCTATTAAACGAAATCAAGAGACGTATTCCGGATTATATGACATTTTTAATGAAGCGTATAACCAGCTGATTCCTGTATTTACGAAACTAAAAAATCAAAAAAGTAAAGGAGTTCTCATATGAAAGAGATGTTTATGCCATTTTCAACAACTTATGAGTTTGAGACTGGAAAACTGAGCCCGGAAGGAAATGTAATCGTCCGAAATTTATCACATATGAAAAATATGTTTGTTGATCAAGAAGCAGTAAATGATCGACTAGAAGAAAATCCATTAATCTATGAAGTTTACAATGTAGAGCTTCCTGAAAAGGTAGAGCATATTCAGCATTGCACAACAATCTTATACCCCGGAAAAATTGGAAATGAGTATTTTATGACAAAAGGACATTATCATGAAGTAATTGATCGAGCAGAAATTTATTTCTGTTTAAAAGGAAAAGGACAGTTAGTTATGCAGACAAAAAAAGGAGATTTTAAAATATTGGAAATGGTGCCGGGTACAATAGCTTATGTTGCACCAGAATGGGCACATCGAACAGTAAATACTGGGGATGAACCATTTATCTTTTTTGCAGCATATCCTGGAGATGCTGGGCATGATTATGGTGGAATTGAAGTGGAAGGGTTTGCAAGGCTCTGTTTAGAGGTGAACGGAAAGCCAGAAATGATTGATAATCCTAGATTCAAAGGTAAATAGTATTAATTCATAATGATAGGTGGGGGAATACATGCGAAAGGTTGTTATAACGCCTAGATCCTACGGTAAGTTTAACAAAGAAGTTTTTTCTTTATGGGAAAAAGAGAACTTTAAGGTGATCCGTGAAATAGGTCCTGTCCCCGAAGAACGAATGATTGAACTGATCAAAGATGCTGATGCGTTAATTATCGGAACAGATTTCTTATCAGAGAAAGCTTTAGAGCATGCTAAAAATTTAAAAATCATCTCAAAATATGGCGTTGGGATCGATAATATTCCACGTGCCTTTGCACTTTCAAATGGTATTGAAGTAATGAATACACCAGGAGTCAATACCGAAGCTGTAGCAGATTATACATTTTCTTTATTATTAGCCGTTGCACGGCATATACCTCAGAGTCATGAAAATCTTATGATGGGTAGATGGCAGAAGATGATTGGTCAAGAAGTATTCGGAAAGACTATTGGCATATTAGGTTTTGGGGCTATTGGTCAGGCGGTAGCAAAACGAGCTAAAGGCTTTAATATGAACATTTTAGCGTATGATGTTATGCCTAATTATGAGACTGCAGAACAATTAGATGTAAAAATAAGGAGCTTTGATGAAATTATTGAACAAAGTGATTTTTTAACTCTCCATTTACCTTTAATAAAGGAAACCAAAAATCTCATCAACTATCAGCTACTAAAAAGAATGAAGAAAAATTGTGTGATTGTAAATACAGCAAGAGGCGGAATTGTTAATGAACATGATTTAGGTTTAGCATTACAGGAAAATGTAATCGGAGGTGCCGCGATAGATGTTTTTTATGAGGAGCCTTTAAAACATTCTCCATTGCAAGGGTTAAAAAATGTGATTTTAACACCTCACAATGCGGCTGCAACAATTGAAGCAACAGAGCGAATGACCATGCAATCAACAAAAAATGTACTTGAGTTCTTTAGGAAAGAGATAAATATTAGTTAAATTAAAGAGTTTAAGTAAAGGAAAGTATATGTCTAAAGAAAAACTATTATAGAAGTTTACCCGGAATTGGGGGTAATAAATGTGCCTTACATCCAAACGGTTCTTGGAATAGTAGAAGTAAACGAAGAGATTGGACATTTTCAGCCTCACGAGCATTTAAGTATTGAAGCAGGCAATGCCTCAAAAATAAATCCTGCATTATGTATAGATAACCTTGATACAACGATAACTGAAGTGAAAGACTTTTTAAAACAAGGCGGGAAGGTTATTGCTGATGCACAGCCAATAGGTTCAGGGAGAAAAGCAGCTGACTTAGTTAACATTTCAAAAATAACTGGGGTGCATATCATTGCCTCTACCGGTTTTCATAAGAAGATGTTTTATCATCATGATCATTGGATCCATCATTTTTCAAGTGAACAATTGCTTCAGGTAATGCTAACTGAAATTAATCACGGTATGTACATAGGAAATCAAAGTTGCTTTCCAACCTCTACAATTGACGCGAGAGCGGGACTAATTAAAACAGCAGTTGATCACGATGGAATTTCAAATAAATATAATCATAAATTTAATGCTGCTGCAGAAGCATCCTTTCGTACTGGCGTACCGATTATGGTTCATATTGAAAAAGGCTCAGATCCTTTTGAAGTCATTACCTTTCTAACAGATCTAAATATTCCTCCTAATAGAATTATTTTATGTCATTTAGACCGGACTCATCATGATTACCAGCTTCACGAAGCAATCGCTCGAACTGGCGTTTTTCTTGAGTATGATACTATAGGACGTTTTAAATATCATGATGATGAAACGGAAATAAAGCTAATTTTAAACATGCTTAAGCAAGGATTTGAAGACTCACTTCTATTAAGCTTAGACACTACTAAATCGAGATTGCGAGCTTATGGTGGTGAAATAGGATTATCTTATTTATTAACATCCTTCCTACCAAAATTGGAGAAAAAAGGTGTGAGTAAAGAGATTATTCATCTACTCACTCAAAAGAATCCTGCCAAAGCATTAGCAATTGATAAATAAAAAAGATAAGGAGGGTAAAATTGATGCAGCTAACAAAAGCTACAGAACCAACCTTTTATTTTATTGGTGTAACAACTGCTCAATCTTCTATTATGAAGCTTTTCCCTGAGTGGGCGAAGGAGTTATCTATTAGTCAAACAATAAAAGGAATTGATATAAGCATTCATGCAGATCCTCATGTGTATAGAGAAGTAGTAGAATTTTTGAAAAATGATGAATTATCATTGGGAGCACTCGTTACAACTCATAAAATTGATCTCTATAATGCAGCAAAGGATTTGTTTGATGAATTAGATCCTTATGCACAATTATTCAATGAATTATCCTGTATATCCAAAAGAAACGGTAAGCTTATTGGGCATGCAAAAGACCATCTTTCTAGTGGACTTGCGATGAAAGCATTTATCCCCGAAGGCTTTTGGGAACACCAAGGAGAGGTATTCATAATGGGAGCGGGTGGGAGTGCGATTGCAATAACCGCCAACTTAATAGAAGCAAAACAAAAGCCATCTAAAGTTTATGTAACAAATCGAAGTAAGCCAAGATTAAAATCTATGGAAGCCATAATAAAGAAAATATCTACAGAAGTAGAAATCGAATACGTTATGGCTGAAAATGAAGAGCAAAATGACAAAATTCTTCAAAAACTTAGACCATACTCTTTCATTATAAATGCAACTGGTTTAGGTAAAGATCGACCAGGATCACCGCTCTCAAACAAATGCACATACCCTTGCAATAGTTTAGTGTGGGAGTTGAATTATCGTGGTGAATTGTTATTTATGCATCAAGCATTAGAGCAGAGAGCACAAAAAAATCTGTATGTAGAGGATGGATGGGTCTATTTTATCCATGGTTGGACACAAGTCATATCTGAAGTATTTCAAGTTAACATAGATCAAGAAAAACTATCTAAAATTGAGAAGATTGCTAGTGATTTTATCAATGCAAAAACACAATAATTATAGCTTAGGAGTGGAGGTGTGAATTGGTGCTACGCTTTATCATAACAAAAGACTATCGTGAGATGAGTAAGCAAGCAGCCAAAGCTATCGCAGAAGACATGAGATGGAAAACGCGATATGTTCTAGGTACAGCAACAGGAGGTACACCTCTTGGAACATATAAAGAGTTAGTGAGACTTTATGAGCAAGGACAAATCGATTTTAGCAATGTGATTTCTTTTGGACTTGATGAGTATATTGGTTTACCTAGCAATCATGTACAATGCTATACACGATATATGTGGGAAAACTTTTTTTCACACATAAATATACTTAAAACTAACACCAATATGCCACCTGGTATCTTTGATGATGCTGAAATAGAAATAAATAACTATGAAAAGAGAATAGAAAATGCAGGTGGAATAGATTTGCAAATATTGGGGGTAGGTCGAAATGGCCACATTGGTTTTAATGAACCCGGAGAGGTTTTACATGCAAGGACACACCTTGCCACCTTAACCAAACAGACCATTGAAGATAATGCCAGGTATTTTAGTAGTATAGATGAGGTACCAAAACATGCGTTAGCCATGGGTGTGGGGAGTATTTTCAAAGCTAGAAAAATCATATTTATTGCAAGTGGAGAAGAAAAGGCAGAGGCGGTAAGAAAAACATTTAAAGGATATGTTGATACATACTGTCCATCAACTTTACTTCAAATGCACCCAAACTTAATTGTTATTTTAGATGAAAAAGCTGCAAGTAAACTTGATTTATCAAGTATTCATAGCAATATAAAAATTATTTAATTGTTGAATTGCCCAATCACAGGGCTTTTCATATACCCCCGACAGCCAATATTAAATTTCTACATAATATTGGCTGGAGTATTTATCATAATATGGAAACCGCTTTCCGTTGGTTACCTAAAGGTTACTAGAGAACAATAATGTTCGTACTTTAAAGAGAACTCTAAATATTTTATAGTGAAAATGAAGCCAATTTACTAACCTTGTAATATAAAAAATACTTTTTACATTTTTATAGATTCATGCATAGTGAATTCCCTAAAAGTTAAGGAGGGTTTTAAATGCCGGATCATTACCGGGTAGAAATGCAACATATTGTTAAAACCTACGGTAAGACAGCTGCGTTAAACGATGTTTCACTAAAAGTAGGTGTAGGAGAAATTCATGCGCTAGTTGGTGAAAATGGAGCAGGAAAGTCTACCTTAATGAAAATATTATCTGGTGCTATAAAAAAGGATTCTGGAAGTATTAAAATAGATGATCAAAATGTAACGGTACGTTCTCCAAATGAAGCTAGGGAGCTAGGCATTGGCATTATTTATCAAGAATTTGCATTAGCACCAGACTTAACAGTTGCCGAGAATATATTCCTAAACGAAATTAGCCGTAATAAAGGGCTAATAAATTGGTCTAATCTATTTAAAAAAGCAGATGAAATCATTAAAACACTTGGTTTTAATATTAATTCCAAAGTCTATGTAAGAGATCTAAGTGTGGCTTATCAACAGGTAATTGAAATTGCAAAGGCCATATCAGGAGAGTTAAAGGTACTTATTTTAGATGAGCCAACTGCGGTGCTTGCTCCATCTGAAACACGCCAACTATTTAAACTTTTATTAAAACTAAAAGCTGACGGAGTGAGTATCATTTATATATCTCATCGATTAGAGGAAGTTTTTGAAATTGCTGATTCTATAACAACACTTAGAGATGGTCAGGTGACAGGTAACGTAAACCCAAATGAGGTGGGTGTTGAAGATGTCATTAGTTTAATGATCGGCAGAAATTTGGAAGCGCTTTTTCCGAAGCGAGAAATAAAAATAGGTACTGAAATATTTAGGGTTGAAGGTATGAATAACCCACCTAAATGTAAAAATATATCGTTTTCCGTTCATAAAGGAGAAGTTTTAGGGATTGCTGGACTAGTAGGAAGTGGACGTACAGAGTTAGCAAGAGCAATTTTTGGAGCCGATAAGAAAAAAGGCGGAAAACTTTTTTTGGATGGAAAGGAGATTTTTGTGAAATCTCCGAAGGATGCAGTTCGAAATGGTATAGGCCTAGTACCAGAAAATAGGAAAGCTCAAGGCCTAGTGCTTCCGATGTCAATCAAGATGAATGCTACAATGTCTAATTTAAACAAAATTACAAAATATAAAGGATTAATAAAGCATAAGGAAGAGGAAGAACTAGTTAAAGAGTTATCTAAGATATTAAGAATTAAAACTAGCAGTATTGATTTGGCAACCGAAAACCTAAGTGGTGGAAATCAACAAAAAGTTGTTTTGGCGAAGTGGTTTAATACAGACTGTCGCATTATTATCCTCGATGAACCAACAAGAGGAGTTGATGTAGGGGCAAAGGTAGAAATCTATCATCTTATTAATCAATTAGCAAGTAAAGGAATAGGGGTTATCGTAATATCTTCAGAGCTCTTAGAAATTATTGGATTGTGTGACAGAGTATTAGTGATGAACAATGCTGAAATCAAAGGGAGTTTATTAAAGTCAGAAATGACAGAGAAAAGCATTATGACGCTTGCAATAGGAGGGAAAGAACATGAATACTCAACTTGAACACAAAGTGGAAGGAACAGGTAATAAGCTTTCCACAACAGTTATGGACTTCATTCTTAAATATAACACACTAATTATATTTGCCATTCTATTAATTATTTCTAGCTTCTTATCATCCTCTTTCTTTACTGAAACAAATATTTTTAATCTACTAAGACAATTATCTGGGTTAGCCATTATTAGTTTAGGAATGCTTCTTGTCATTTTAACAGGTGGTATAGATCTTTCAGTTGGATCTACTCTAGCTCTCGGCTGTGTTCTTTCTGCTTACTTACTCCAAACAATGTCACTCCCACTGGCATTAATATGCACAGTGATAAGTTGTATATTGTTAGGGGCCGGTTCGGGATACCTTGTTGCTAGAAGAAATATTGCTCCATTTGTTGTGACGCTAGCTTTAATGACTATTGCTAGAGGGATTGCTTTTATGGTTTCAAAAGGAACACCGATCGTAACGGAAAACGCTTTCATTCTTTCGTTAGGAGCAGGTTCATTTTTACGCATACCATATCTCGTTTGGCTAACTCTATTCATCTTTTTAATTATTGCGTTTGTTCTAAAATACACAACCTTTGGAAGAATGATCAAAGCAGTTGGAAGTAATGAAGATGCAGTTAGGTTGTCTGGTATTAATGTTAGTCGTTATAAATTCATGGTTTATACCATTTCTGGAGGATTAGGTGCGATTGCAGGAATTATAAGTACATCAAGAACTGGAGTAGGTTCACCAGTTGTAGGTACTGCAATTGAATTGGATGCTATAGCGGCAGTTGTTATTGGGGGAGCTAGTCTTAGTGGTGGGAGAGGTACAGCATTAAACACATTAGTAGGTGTACTAATATTAGGGATGATTGGAAATATAATGAATCTCATGAATGTACCAGCTTATCCTCAACAGGTTATAAAGGGCATCATTATTATACTGGCGGTTTTATTACAAGGAATTCAAAGTAAAAGATCTAATTAAACCCGATTTACTTCATAGTTACACTAAAATCCTGATCCATAAAGAGACTTGAAAGGAGGTGATAGTAAACAAATAATGAGTAAAAAACAATATTTTTAAATGAGAGGGGAAGGAATTTTGAAAAAACTAAGAAGGGTGTTTGTTCTTGTATTTACACTTTGTTTAATGGGAAGTTTGCTCATAGCGTGTTCAAATGAAGGAACACAACCAACAACCGCAGACGCACAAACGAACACAGGAAAAAAAGATTTAGGAGATATCACAATTGGTCTTTCTATGCAAACCCTAGGTGCACCATACTTTGTTGCACAGCAAAAGGCAGTAGAAAAGAAAGTAGAGGAGCTTGGTGTTAAGTTGATCTCTGCAGATGCACAAGGAGATCTTTCAAAACAATTAGCTGACGTAGAAGATATGCTTTCTAGACAAATTGATTTATTGATTATTAACCCGGCAGATCCTGAAGGTGCAGTAGCTGCAACAAGATCAGCAGCAGCAGCAGGAGTACCTGTTTTTATCATGGATAACTCTATTTCTCCTGAAGCAGACTATGTATCTATGATTCAGTCAAATAATTTGGCTAACGGTGAACAAGTAGGTCAATGGCTAGCTAATAAAATGGGGAAAACTGAAATCAAACTGGGTATTTTAAGTGGAAACCAAGGAAACCTTCTTGGGGTTGATAGAAGAATAGGAGTTATAAAAGGAATCGTTGAAGAACAGCTAAGACAGTTTAGTGAAACTAACTTTAAGGTCGTTACACAAGGATGGGGAGATTGGGCACAAGAAGGCGGGCTTTCAGCAGCAGAAGATATGCTTGTAGCTAGTCCAGATATGAATGTATTAGTAGCCGAGAATGACAGCATGGCACTTGGTGCGGTAAAAGCAATTGAAAATGCAGGAAAAGAAGATGATATTTTAGTGCTTGCTGCAGCTGATGGTCAGAAAGAAGCATTAGAGCTAATTAAGGAAGGAAAATATGGGGCTACAGGATTAAATAATCCCGCATTAGTAGCAGAAACAACTGTAGATACAGCAATTAAATACCTTCAAGGCGAAGCGAATATTCCAAAATTAATCAATACAGAACCTGCTGTTATCCACATTGATAATGTTGATGATTATTATAATCCTGACTCTGATTTCTAATTGATACAAAAATAAAAAAAAGAAACCAGATATACTCATGGTTTCTAAAGATAAATATAAACTTAAATATAAACTTATTTTTATTTTAAATTAAATGACTGTTTTAAACAAATAAAATATAAATCTTAAGTAATTGCAAGGTAGGTGGGTTTGATCAATGAAGATGTTAGTAGGCGGCAAAAAAATCAATGCTAAGGATAATGATTACTTAGAGGTGGTTAACTCCGCGACACAAGAGTTTATTGATACAGTACCAAATGCAACAATCGAGGATGTTCAACAGGCAATTAGTATAGCGCAGAAAGGAAAAAAGGTCTGGAGATCAATGTCTCCAAAAGATAGAGGGGATATTTTATTACGGTGTGCTGAAGCAATTGAGCAGCAACAAGAAGAGCTTGCTACATTGCTAAGTACTGAAATGGGAAAGGTGATTAGTGAAGCGAGAGATGAGATTTCTGTCGTCTCTCTTATCTTTAAAAGATTTGTTGAAAAGGCTAATTCTTTGTATGGAGAAACAATAACAAATAATGACTCAGGCAAGGCAAGTGACATTATTTTTACAAGGAGAGAACCACTAGGGGTTATAGCTTGTATTGTACCATTTAATTATCCTGCAGAGCTATGTAGTCATAAGATTGCACCCGCTTTAGCAGCTGGTAACGCAGTTATTATAAAGCCACCAACTGATAATCCATTAACTATTATTAGATTAGTAGAGATTTTACTTGAAAATGGTGTTCCTGGTAATGTAGTGCAAGTACTAACAGGGGATGGAGCATTAATAGGAGGGGAATTGGCAAAAAGTCCATTTATCGACGCAATAAGTTTAACAGGTAGTACTGAAGTAGGTAAGATTGTGGCAAGAGATTCTGCTTCAACATTAAAAAGAGTGTTTTTAGAGCTTGGAGGCAATGACCCTTTACTTATCTTAGAAGATGCAGATCTTGAATTAGCAGTAGAGGAGGCAGTAAAGGGTAGGTTAAAAAACGCTGGTCAAACCTGCTGTGCACCTAAACGTTTTATTGTTCATCAAGCAATAAAAGACAGATTTATTGAAAAACTCATTGAAAGGTTAAAGCGTGTAAGAAGGGGAGGACCGTTAGAAAATCAAACAGAATTGGGGTCGTTAATTAGTCCCAAGGCGGTAAACGAAATTCATAGACAGGTGCATGAAACAATGAATCAAGGTGCGAAATGTATTTTAGGAGGCTCTCCGGAATCTACTACTTATTATCAGCCTACGATATTAGTAGATGTAACACCGGAAATGGATGTCGCAAAAGATATGGAAATTTTTGGGCCGGTTTTACCAATCATTGAGTTTGAGTCAAATCAGGAGGCAATTGAAATAGCAAATAATTCGATATATGGTTTAGCTGGTGGGGTTATAACATCAGACTTCAAGAAAGCAATTGATATAGCAGCAAAGTTAGAATGTGGTTCAGTTGTTATTAATGGTTCAGGAAACTACCGCAATGTTGATATGCCATTTGGTGGATATAAGATGAGTGGGTTAGGTCGAGAGGGTATTACTTGTACTTTAGAGGAAATGACACAAGAAAAATCATATGTTTTGAAAAATGTCTTACTATAATGATTCAAAATAGGAGGGTAAACTAATGAAACGTAAAAATAAGAGTTTTATTATATTCTTAACATTACTATTTGTCTTGTCTATTGCATCAAGTGCTTTTGCTGGTGGACCTAAAGGAAAGCCTGATAAAAGTGACAATTTAAAAGTATATGATTCAACAATCGACTTTAAGCACTTTGCCTTTGAATTAAATGAAGACAACGGGATGAAAAGTTGGAGTGAAGACGTTAATGATATAACAAATACGACATTTAATACCAAAGTAATTGAAAATAAATATATTAAGGTAACACTTCTTCCTGAATATGGTGGTCGAATTATCTCGATGATTGATAAATCAACTGGACACGATCTTCTGTATCAAAATCCTGTAGGAACACCATATGGTATGGGGGCAGGGAACTTTTATTATGATTGGTTAATGGTATATGGAGGAATTTTTCCGACATTCCCAGAACCTGAACATGGAAAAACATGGATGCTACCATGGGATGCTAAGGTCGTAGAACAAACAAGTGAAAAAATTTCTGTTGAAATGAGCTTCACAGACGATATCGATTTTTCTGATAAACCATGGAATTTTGACAATGGAAAAACCGGTATTACTGCAGTAAACACTATTACCGTTTATAAAGATAAGTCTTATTTAGAAATGAATATGAAATTAATTAATAATAAGAACGAACCTGTTAAGTATGAATATTGGACTTGTACAACATTCGCTCCCGGTGGAAATCCTTCTGATATGAAGATGGCTGTTCCGATTGAGGAAGTAATGGTAAAGGATGATTGGTGGAGTTGGATGGGAACAGTAGATGAACCAGTGGATAAAGAAAATCATATCTACAAATATGATAAACTATCAATGTTTTCTAACTGGAAAGACATGGGGATTGCCTACGGGCAGGAAGTAAAAGAAAAATGGTGGGGTGTTATCAACACAGATAATAACGAAGGAGTAGTAAGGATTGCCGATAATGCCAATGCCACACCTGGATTAAAATTCTGGACTTGGGGTTATGAAGATAGTTATAATACAGATCCTTTAGAGTTTGGTAACTCTGCAAGACCATATATTGAATTATGGGGTGGCCATTCATCCGAGTTTTTTGAAGATACGTATTTAGAGCCAAATGAAACGAAGGAATGGACAGAATACTACTTCCCAACAAAAGGCTTAGAAGATATTACGTCTGCAAATGAAAATGCCTCTGCATATCTTGAATATGAGAAAGGTGAAATTGTAGCGAGATTTAATGTAACTGATCCAAAACAACCAGTTAGGGCTACTATCTATAAAAAGACTGGTCAAAAATCAACGAAAGTAACAGAAAAAGTGTTTTCTGGAAAACATGTAAATAATTCCGTGTTGTCTAAGAAAATAGCTGATGGGTCGGCTAACTATGAGTTAGTTTTATCAACTCCATCTGGAAAAGAAATATTAAGAGCAGAGATTAATAACTAAGATATTCTTTAATAGGCAAAAAGCATTGGGATAAGAGCAGATTACTTATACTCAATGCTTTTTATCATAAATTCAATTTATCGGAAAAAAAGGTAAAGTAGTTTCATTAATCTGTATAAGGAAAATCTATACCTCTATATAATAACTAATGTTTTCTCTCTAGGAGGCTAATCCATGACCATTCCATTAAGAGACGAGATAAAGGCAAGATTAAGAAATAATGAATTTAATTGTGAAAAGGAGTTAACATTATCCATTATTAGTGGTAAATGGAAAATAGTTATTTTATGGCATATTGGGTTTGAGGGGCCACATCGATTTGGACAGCTACAAAGATTATTTAAAAGCATTAGTAATCGTATTTTAACAAAGCAATTGAGGGAACTAGAACTGGATGGGATTTTATATCGGAAAATATATCCAGAGGTTCCTCCAAGAGTAGAATATCACATAACAGAAAGAGGGGAAACAATTCTTCCTATTATAGATGCGATGTATAAATGGGGTGAAGAAAACATGTCTTATTATGCAAAGAGATTAGACCAAGAAGACAGTTATTAATTCGGAGAGATGCCTTAACATGAAATTACAATATGATAAAATCAAAGAGTGATCGATAAATATAGATCACTCTCTTTCCATTTATAAAACTTTGAACACTTATTTTAAAACCGGATCATTAAAATAAATCACTTCAGAAAGAATCTTATTTCCCTCAATATTCTTCAACAATTCTCTTGCTTCTCTTTCTGTGTTACATTCATACATAAATATTTTTCCTTTTGCATAACGCGTGATCACCCACATAAGCTATCCTCCAAGTAGAGTATTTTTAGCTTTTACTGTATTGTTTATGCTTTAATCGTCATCTTTTGTAACGGTAGGGGCCTATAAAAAGTATATTTATCATATAAATTTAGACCGAATGAACAGCCAGTTCCTTCGGATATCTATTTAATGCATGTTCTAATATTTTTTCCAATTGAGTATAATGCTCCTTTTCAACAGGTAGAATTGGCAGCCTAACTGTTTGACCAACTGGGATACCCACAATCTCCATACCAGCTTTAATAAGAGAAACAGCATAACCATTTCGTTGACGGCGAATATTATTGATTGGCAAGATGACGTGTTGATAAAGATCATCAATTAATACTTGGTCATTATCCAGCACAGCGTTATAGAATTTTCTAGAAATGTGGGGAATATAATTTGAAATTGCTGATGAATAGGAGTCAAAGCCTAGTGGTACATAAGCAGGCATTGTCACTTCAGCTAAAGGCATTCCATTTAACCAACTGAAACGTTGCTTAAACGTTTGGGTTAATAAAGTATTCAATTCCATATTCCCTAGGCCATCTTTAACGCCAACAACCTGAGGTATATCGGCAAGCGCTTCCAATGAAGGGATTGAAAGGGCAACCTGATCTCTTTGATAAACGATTGCGTTTAATGAAGTACTTTCAGCTATTGTTTTAAAATAATTAGCCAAACCCTCTTGTTCACCTGGGACAAGATATGGAGGTAGGATTAAATAGCCATCGGCTCCTTTATCTTGAGAAATTTTCGCAAGTTCTAACGAAGTTTGAATATTCCCACCAACGCCTGTGTATACAGGTACCTTTTTATTTGTCACACTCACAGCTACATCAACCATTGCCTCATATTCTTCTTTGCTTAAAGATGGATATTCACCAGCTGCACAGGCTACAAAAATTGCTTCAAGTCCTTCATCTAACAAAAATTGAATATTGTGAGCGAGCTTTTTTTCATCAAGTTTGTTGTTAGCTGTAAATGGGGCAATTGGAAAACCAAGAATTCCTCTAGGTGCTGTTCGAATAGGTTGCATTATTATTCCTCTCCTCCAATAGATTTGTATTTTTGTTTTATTGTAAGACAATTAAATAAATCGGTCAATGATAGATTAATAATTTTCGGAAAAATAAAATTTATTTTGATAAAGTACCGTTTTATTCTGATTTATATATATACTTGGTCTATAAATAAGTTCATTTTTTTAGGGCGTTGACAATTAAATTTATTTGTCTTACTATTAGACAAAAATATATGAAATGGTTTAAAAAGGTGTGATTTTAAATGGAATAAGACAATAAAGGTGATGGAAATTCGTTAAATATGTAAGCGATGTCAATAACCGATTAAAGGGAAGTGAAGATATGGGAGCACCAGAAAGAGTAATAAATACTTCACCATTGATGCCTACAACAGAGAAAAAAACACGTACACGTTGGTTTATTGTTTTTATGTTATTTTTAGTAACGGCGCTAAATTATGCAGATCGCGCGACTTTATCCATTGCCGGTTCAGATATGTCCAATCAACTAGGACTAGATTCTGTTATGATGGGGTATGTTTTCTCTGCATTTGCTTGGTCATATGTGGCAGGACAAATTCCTGGAGGATGGCTTCTTGATCGTTTTGGCTCTAAGAAAGTTTACTTTTGGAGTATTTTCCTCTGGTCAACTTTCACTCTATTACAAGGTTTTATAGGTTTGTTTGGGACAGCAGGCACGGCCGTTATGGTGTTATTTGGTCTTCGTTTCTTAGTTGGGCTATCTGAGGCACCATCTTTTCCTGCAAACAGTCGTATTGTTGCTTCATGGTTTCCTAGCCATGAAAGGGGTACAGCAGCAGCGACATTTAATTCAGCACAATATTTTGCGACCGTTCTCTTTGCGCCAATTATGGGATATATTACATACACATTTGGTTGGGAATATGTGTTCTATTTTATGGGTGTTGTTGGCATTATCGTTGCTTTCATGTGGCTAAAAGCTATTTACAGCCCAAAGGATCATCCTCGTATTAATCAAGCTGAGCTCGATTATATTGAGGCAGGCGGAGCATTAATTAATATGGACCAAAAAGTAGAAAACCAAAAGAAGGAAGACAAGGGAGCTAACTGGAATAATATAAAAAAACTATTATCCAATAGAATGTTGTTAGGAATTTATCTTGGTCAATATTGTATTACTACTCTAACGTACTTCTTTTTAACTTGGTTTCCTGTTTATCTTGTTCAAGATAGAGGCATGACGATATTAGAAGTAGGATTTATCGCATCACTTCCAGCGATTTGTGGCTTTTTCGGCGGGATCCTTGGAGGAATGTTCTCTGATTTCTTACTTAGAAAAGGTTACTCTTTAACGATTGCTCGTAAAACTCCGATTGTTATCGGGATGCTGTTGTCCATGAGCTTGGTTGCTGCTAACTATGTTGAAGCACAATGGGTTGTTATTTTTGTTATGGCATTAGCATTTTTCGGAAAAGGCTTTGGAGCTCTTGGATGGGCAGTTGTTTCAGACACATCTCCAAAGGAAATGTCTGGAGTAAGTGGTGGTTTATTTAATACGTTTGGTAACATTGCTGGAATTACAACACCGATTATCATTGGTTATATTATCGGAACAACGGGTTCATTTAACGGAGCACTTGTCTTCGTTGGTGCAAATGCACTTGTCGCAATCTTCAGTTATTTATTCCTAGTAGGTGAAATTAAGCGTGTCGATTTGAGAGCTTAATAGATTAATAATAATAAGATAGGGGAGACAAAAATGGAAAATCAATTAGTTCAAGATGCAATTAAAACGAGTGCACCTGTTATTAAAGAAATGACTGTTATTCCTGTTGCAGGGCATGACAGTATGCTTTTAAACTTAAGTGGTGCTCATGCTCCATTTTTTACTCGTAATATTGTTATTTTAAAAGATAACCATGGAAACACAGGTGTTGGTGAAGTACCAGGCGGGGAAAAAATCCGTCAAACATTAGAAGATGCAAAATCATTAGTTTTTGGAGAATCTATTGGAACATATAACAATATTTTAAACAATGTTCGTAAACAATTTGCAGATCGAGATTCAGCCGGACGTGGTCTTCAAACATTTGATCTTCGCATTACGATACATGCTGTAACCGCATTAGAGGCTGCACTTCTTGATTTAGTTGGTCAATATTTAGGTGTTCCTGTTGCAGCACTGCTTGGTGAAGGACAACAAAGAAAGAAAGTAGAAATGCTTGGATACCTATTCTATATTGGTGACCGTAACAAAACTGAACTTGCGTACGTAAGTGGTCGTGACGCAGAGGATGAATGGTTCCGTTTACGACATGAAGAAGCGTTAACACCAGAAGCGATTGTTCAATTAGCAGAAGCAGCTCATGCTCGTTATGGTTTTTATGATTTTAAATTAAAAGGCGGCGTTCTTCGTGGAGAAGAAGAAATTGAAGCTGTAACAGCATTAGCAGAACGTTTTCCAGATTCACGTATTACGTTAGATCCGAATGGCGGTTGGCTTTTAGCGGATGCGATAAGATTATGTCGTGATCAACATCATGTTTTAGCATATGCTGAGGACCCATGTGGTGCAGAAAACGGTTATTCTGCACGTGAAGTAATGGCTGAATTCAGACGTGCAACAGGACTGCCAACTGCAACAAACATGATTGCTACAGATTGGCGGCAAATGGGACACTCGATACAGCTTCAATCAGTTGATATTCCTTTAGCAGATCCTCATTTCTGGACAATGCAAGGCTCTGTTCGTGTTGCCCAAATGTGTCATGATTGGGGGTTAACATGGGGATCACACTCTAATAATCATTTTGATATTTCTTTGGCAATGTTTACCCATGTTGCAGCAGCTGCTCCTGGTAAAATTACTGCAATTGATACTCACTGGATTTGGCAAGATGGCCAGCGTCTAACAAAGGAGCCGTTTAAGATTGTCGGAGGAATGGTAGATGTGCCTTCAAAACCAGGCCTAGGTGTTGAAATTGATATGGATCAGATTGAAAAAGCTCATCAGCTTTATAAAAAAGAAGGCCTTGGTGCACGTAATGATGCAATTGCCATGCAATACTTAATTCCTGGTTGGAAGTTTGACCCAAAAAATCCTTGTTTAGTAAGATAAAATATTATTTGAATGCGTTACTCATTGAGTGACGCTTTTTTACTAGAGTCCGATAATTCTTTCCTGATATAATATATAGGAAAAAACTTATTAAAAAATAATTCATAATTTCTATTTCTTGACAACTTTTCTATATTGAATTACGATTTAATAAAATTGTCATACAATAATATTTTAAAGAAAGGAGGAATGAAGATGGATAATAAAAGTGTGGATATAAAGTCCCTTAGTCGGAAAACACTTTCTAATCAGGTGATAGATGAAATTATCTCTTTACTTACGACAGGCCAACTTAAACCAGGCGACCGTATTCCGTCTGAATTAGAATTAATGGAAATTTGTAATGTGAGTAGACCTGTTATAAGGGAAGCGATGACTTCTTTAGAAGTATTAGGTATTGTGAATCGAAAAACGAGAAATGGTACATTTTTTTCCGACAAGATCGGAAGCAAGCCTTTTTCAATGATGCTCGCTCTTTCTGCGACAGACCTAAGCTCTATTATTGATTCTCGTGTAGCCTTAGAGCTTGGGTTAATTACATTAGCAGCAGAGAAAATAACAGATGAAGATTTAAAAAAGTTAAGAGAATTGATCGAGGAAATGAAAGCACTCCCAACAGAGGACTCATCCGAAATCGATAAAGAATTTCACAAAGTAATTGCTCTTTCAGCAAAAATCCCACTTTTTGAAGCGATTATTGATCCATTGCAAAGTTTTCACCATAAAGTACTAGAGCAAATTCCATTAGAAGACAGAAATCTAGAGCAAACGATTGAATATCATCTTGATATTTATAATGCACTCGAAAAGCGAGATCCAATCGAGGCTTACGCGAGTATGTATCGACATCTTGATTTTGTAAGGCAGAAGGCATTGAAAAATTTGAAGAAATAACAAGATAACCCTGAATAGTTTGATCGGAGTTATATATAGAAGTGAAAATAGGCAGCTTAGGAGAAATAATCTAAGCAGCCTATTTTTTATGAACAGATAGAAGTTACCTTTTACCTCAAGGCTTGATGCCTATACTTGTTCGGAAGTGACTGCGCTGCTTGAAAAAACGATTATCTCCATCTACTAAAATCCTCTTAATGAAAGTTAAATTACCTTTTATTTCATACGAATTAAAATCATTTTCAATAGTAAAGTGACAGAATAGTATTTTTGCCTAGAGCAGAAACAATGATCAAAGGAATCTAATAGAAAGAAAGTTTTCTAATAAATTTGTATTTTATGATTTTTGGATTGACTATACATTATTATTGTCTTACAATTGAAATGTAATATACTATGAATTCTCATATTTAACACATGTAAATGTAAGCGGATACTTTCTGCTTAAATAAAAAATAGGGGGTAGGTAAGAAATGATGAAAGTATCAGTAACGACGACTAAGTTTGATTTAACTGATGCTGAGCTTAGGCAAATGTGTCAATTAGGGGTAGATTGTATTGATTTTGGAACAGGATCTTCATTTCCAGGTGTAAAAGAGCAAGGCTTTCCGGATTTAGATGAGTTGTTAAAAATGAAACGTAAAATCAGGTCATATGGACTTGATATCAACCGTGTCACTTTACCTAATCTATCTAGCAAATTCATGAACAATGAAGAGGGGTGCGAACAAGAGCTAGAAAACTCAGTGAATGCTGTAAAGGTATTTGGAGAAGCTGGCATTAAAATTGTTAGACAGCGTTTTGCTGGAGATACCTTTAATTACATGACAAAAAGTTATCAAGCAAGACAAAGAGGAGGAGCAATTGCTCGTGGTGAAAGCTTAGGTTTTAACAAAGAACCTTATGAAACTCCTACTCTTGAAGAACATGAACAATGGTGGAGTCGCTTTCGTGACGCCTATTCAACGCTTGTTCCTATATGTGAAGATTATGATGTGAATTTAGGGATGCATCCTTCAGATTCACCAAATCATGACACACCTTTTGGGGGGCTGGGATATCGTCGGATTATGGATGAATTTCCAAGTAAAAATGTTGGCTATATCTATTGTGTTGGAACTCGGGCAGAAGAAGGTGGAAGTCCGCTGGTATTGAATGAAATTAATCATTACGGCAGAAAAGACCGAATTTTTCTTGTGCATTTTAGAAATGTAAGAGGAAGTTTACCAACAGCAGGAGCTTTTGAAGAGGCATTACTAGATGATGGAGATATGAATATGTTTAAGATTTTACTAGAGCTGAGGAAGGTTGGATACAATGGCTGCTTGAATCCTGACCATGTACCAATGATGGAAGGAGATCACCCTGATCTTGATGGGAATTGGGCACATTCAAATATTGGATGGAGTTATGGTAGTGTTGGTTTTGCCTATTCGGTTGGATATATTAAGGCCTTGCTAGCAGCTTTGGTTGAATTCGAGGGAAGATGATAGGAGGGACGGAAACTATGGCAAGAATCAATAAGGATATATTTGCAAGCGTTTTCTTTATCTTTTTTTCGATTACCATGTTTTTTGCTTCAAACAGCATTATTAAACTTACTGTATCTAGGCTTGGAGCAGACTTTGCACCAAAATTGGTAGCAGTTGGAATTTTTATTCTAGGTATTTTTTATTTGATTACTTCGATAAAAAAACAAAAACAGATGAACAATCTTGCAGACACTAAAACATCTGAAAAAGAAAGCAGTACAGAGGAGAAGAAGAAAATCAGTCCATTATCTGTGCTCTTAACAGTCGGATTATTAGTACTTTATGTGGTTCTCATGCCAACGATTGGGTTTCTTATTACAACGTCCGTTTATCTGTTTTTCCAAATGTATTTACTGGCAGCTAAAGCGGAACGAAAAATCCCTTTGTTCGTTATCATATCAGTTGTTACATCAGTAACTGTCTATTACTTATTTAAATCAGTTTTCTATTTAATGCTTCCTGCTGGAATTTTAGGATAAGGGGGGAACAATATGTTTGATTTATTTGTTGACGGATTTTCCTCCGTTTTTACAATCTCAACAATTGCTTATATTTTTGGGGGTGTTGCACTAGGGTTAATTTTTGGTTCAATTCCCGGTTTAACTGCCACTATGGCGATTGCGATTACTTTACCAATTACTTTTGGGATGGAACCAATTGTTGCAATGTCACTACTAATGGGATTATACATTGGAGGAGTATCAGGCGGCTTGATTCCAGCAATTTTATTAAATCTTCCGGGAACACCATCATCTATCGCAACAACGTTTGATGGGTATCCTATGGCTCAAAAAGGGCAGGCCGGTCCTGCATTTGGATATGCCATTCTTTTTTCTTTCCTAGGAGGCTTACTTAGTATCTTTGTACTCATGCTGCTTTCACCTCCACTCGCAAAAATGGCTCTCAAATTTGGACCGTTTGAGTATTTTGCAATTACAATCTTTGCGTTAACAATGATCTCCAGCTTGTCTGGCGATTCCATAATTAAAGGATTATTAAGTGGATTGCTAGGTATTTCATTAGCAATGGTTGGATCGGCTCCAATTGATGCATTTCCAAGATTTACGTTTGGGTTTAAAGAACTTGATGCAGGTTTTCAGCTTTTACCAGTACTCATCGGTCTTTTTGCTGTATCGGAGATTATTAAATCCTCTGAAACCAAACTTGGAAAGGGCCAAAAAGTTCAGTACAAATTGAAAGGGTTTGGCTTTTCAATCCGTGATTTTTTTAAACAAGGATGGAATGGGTTACGTTCAGCACTAATTGGAATTGGAATTGGTATCCTTCCTGGAATTGGAGGAGGAACAGCCAATATTATCGCGTATGTTGCGGCGAAAAATCAATCAAAAAAACCAGAGGAATTTGGAAAAGGTATTCCTGATGGAATTGTTGCCTCTGAAACTTCAAACAACGCAGCTGTAGGTGGTGCGCTTGTACCGTTAATTTCTTTGGGGATTCCGGGAGATACAGTTACTGCCTTACTTTTGGGGGGATTAATTCTACACGGACTTAGTCCTGGACCACTTCTTATCGAGAACAATGGGGATGTTGTTTACAGTATTTTTGCTGCGTTAATTATTGCAAACTTCTTTATGATTGCCCTGCTTTTCTGGGGAATGAGACTTTTTACAAAGGTATTAAGCATTCCGCAATATATCCTTTTACCTATTATTCTAGTGCTCTGTGTTGTTGGGGCAATCGGAGTAAATAATCGTTTATTTGATGCGGGCGCACTATTATTTTTTGGGATTCTTGGTTATGCGATGTTGAAATTTAATTTTCCAGTTACACCAGTAATTCTAGGGTTTATTTTAGGACCACTTGCTGAAACCAATTTACGAAGAGGGCTTATGTATTCTAAAGGTGATTTTACACCATTTATCACCGAACCAATTGCTGCAACATTCTTAGCACTAGCATTACTTTCCGTTCTATTCAAAATTAGAAGTAATGTTAAGAAAAAGAAAAAGATCGATTCAAATTCTATTGGAGCTTAAGTTATCACTCTTAACTTTGTTTTATAGGAAAATCCTATAGATATAAAAATTTTTAGGAGGTTGATTATGAAAAAATCGTTTAAGGGTATGTTAATGTTTCTGATGCTTATTTTAGTCGCAGGTATTTTTGCTGGTTGTTCACAATCTACGACCAACGAAGGGGAAAGCAGTCAAGAAAACGGTAATTCCAGTGATTATCCATCAAAACCAATTACAGTTGTTGTACCAGCAGGCGCAGGTGGAGATACAGATGCAAATGCGAGATTACTAGGAAAATATTTAGAAAAGGAATTAGGTCAACCGGTCGTAATTTCGAACGTAACTGGTGCAGGCGGTACAGTAGGGGCAAAAGAAGTATTAGATGCCGATCCTGATGGGTATACAGCATTATTTTTCCATAACTCATTATTGTTAAATAGAATTATGGGGCTTACACAAGATAGTTATGATTCTTTTAAATTAGCAGGGATTGCTGTTTTAGATCAAGGAAACACTTTTATGGTTAGTGGAGATTCTAAATTTGAAAATCTTCAAGATATGGTTGAATATGCTCGTGAAAATCCAGGTGAAGTATCGATTGCAACAGAGGTTGGGGGCTTTACACACTTACAGCTACTAGCATTACAAAAAGATCAAGGCATTGAACTAAACATTGTAGATGTTGGAGGAGCAGCTGAAAAAGTAACAGCTTTACTTGGAGGCCATGTTGATATCGTTCCAACATCACTAGGATTAGTTAAGGACTATGTTGAGTCTGGTGATATGAGAACACTTGGGATAATGGCAACTGACCGAGTTGATCTTATGTCTGATGTTCCAACATTTGTTGAACAAGGTGTAAACAGTGAGTTTGAAAAATTCTTCTTCTTTGGTTTTAATCCAGACACTCCCGATGAGATTGTTGACGCGTTCTCAAAAGCTGTTGAGAATGTAGTAAATGACGAGGAATATGTAAAAGAAGCAGAAAAATTCTTAGTAACACCAACTTATATGAATTCTGAAGAAGCATTTGATTATATGAAGAAAACAGAAGAGAAATATATTGAGATAAATAAAGAGTAGTAACTCAACACAAGTATAAAAAACTGGAAAGAATACACATTTTTTAAGTTGACAACAAATCCTATTTGTCTTACAATTTAAATTAATTGTAAGACAAATAGATAATAAGTCAAAGGTGATGGAAGGGATTGGTAATATGACTGAAAATAGGAAGGCACCAACGGGAATTTTAGGATTTCCAACCGCACCATATAACGAAAACGGTAACATCGATGAACAGGCGTTAGCAGCAAATATTCAGTTTTTAATTGATTCAGGGCTCTCATCTATCTTTATTGCGTGTGGTTCAGGTGAATTTCATGCACTAAATAAAGCTGAGTACCAAACAATGATTGAGGTCGCTGTGGCTGTTACAAATCAAAAGGTTCCTGTTTATTCAGGAGTCGGTGGATCCATTTCGGAGGCGGTTGAGTTAGTAACACTGTCAGAAGATTTAGGAGTAGATGGGTATTTAATTCTTCCTCCATACCTAATTGAAGGGGAACAAGAAGGATTATACAACTATTACAAAAAGATTCTTAGTAGCAGCCAATTAAATGCCATTCTTTATCAGAGAGATAATGCGGTCTTGCAATTACCGATATTGCAACGGTTATTAGAAGAATTTCCTCAGATTGTAGGCATAAAAGATGGTCAAGGAAATATGGAATTAAACCTTGAGTTAACACAAACCATTGGCAATCGAGTGGAATGGTTAAACGGCATGCCATTTGCAGAAATCACGATGCCAGCTTACAAAGGAATTGGATTTAACTCATATTCTTCTGCTATATCAAACTATCTTCCACATATCTCAAGGTTGTATTTTGAAGCATTATTGGAAGGGAAAGACAATATAGCCAATGAGATTTATAGAGATGTTCTTCTTCCGATTAACCACATTAGAAAACAACGAAAAGGTTATGCGGTGTCATTAATTAAGGCTGGAATGGAAATCATGGGCTTTCAAGTAAAAAACACCGTTCGACCACCTTGTGTTCCAGTTGAAGAAGAACATTATCAACAACTAAAGAAAATTATAGAAAACACTTTAGAGAAATATCCCATTCAAAACAACGCAGTAAGTAGCTCTATAGATTAATTTAGAAATTAAAGGAGGAAGTAACATGGCTGTAGAAACAAAAAACAAAACATACAAAAACTTTATAAACGGGGCTTGGACTGAATCTTTAAGTGGTGACGTTCAAAAGAGTATTAATCCTGCAAACTATGATGATGTTGTTGGCTATGTTCAAATGTCTACCAAAGAAGAAGTAGATCAAGCTGTTGCTGCAGCAAAGGAAGCACAAAAAGCATGGCGTAAATTAGCTGGAAGTGAACGAGGTGCCTATTTATATAAAGCTGCTGATATTTTAGAAAAACGTTTAGATGAAGTTGCTGAAACGATGACTCGTGAAATGGGAAAAACTCTTCCAGAAGCAAAAGGTGAAACAGCTCGTGGTGTAGCAATTCTTCGTTATTATGCTGGCGAAGGCATGCGTAAAGTCGGAGATGTGATCCCATCAACAGATAGCAAGGCATTAATGTTCACAAGCAGAGTTCCTTTAGGAGTTGTTGGTGTGATTACACCTTGGAATTTCCCAGTCGCAATTCCGATTTGGAAAATGGCTCCAGCTCTTATTTATGGTAACTCTGTTGTATTAAAACCAGCTCAAGAAACAGCTGTTACAGCAGCAAAAGTAATTGAATGCTTTGAAGAAGCAGGCTTTCCTGCAGGTGTTGTTAATTTCGTTACTGGCTCTGGCTCTGTTATTGGTCCTGCAATCACTGAGAATCCAGATGTGAGTGGTATTACGTTCACAGGATCAAATGGTGTTGGTAAAGGAATTGGTCAAGCAGCATTAAGTCGTGGAGCAAAATATCAGCTTGAAATGGGTGGGAAAAACCCTGTTATCGTTGCTGCTGATGCAGATATAGATCTTGCTGTTGAAGCAACAATTAGTGGAGCGTTCCGTTCAACAGGTCAAAAATGTACAGCAACTAGTAGAGTTATTGTTGAGGCTGCTGTTTATGAAACATTCAAAGAAAAACTAGTTGAAAAAACGAAAGAAATTACAGTTGGAAATGGCTTGCAAGATGGCATTTGGATGGGACCATCTGCAAGTGAAGGACAACTAAACACTGTGCTTTCTTACATTGAAAAAGGAAAAGAAGAAGGTGCTCGACTGCTTGTAGGTGGAAACCGTTTAACAGGGGTTGAATATGATAAAGGCTTTTATGTTGAACCAACTATTTTTGATAACGTAACTTCAGATATGACAATTGCTCAAGAAGAAATTTTCGGACCAGTTATTGCTCTTATCCAAGTTAACTCAATGGAAGATGCACTAGCACTTGCAAATGATGTTCAATATGGATTAAGTGCTTCTATCTTCACAACAAATATTTCAAACATGCTTTCATTTATAGAAGATATGGAAGCTGGACTTGTTCGTATTAATGCTGAAAGTGCTGGAGTTGAGCTGCAAGCACCATTTGGTGGAATGAAACAGTCAAGCTCACATTCTCGTGAACAAGGTGAAGCAGCTAAAGAATTCTTCACTTCTATTAAAACAGTTTTTGTAAAGTAAAAAAGGGAGATATGCAGGAGTATAGTAGTTTTTAATAAAGGAGACGCTTCCAATGTCTTTTAAAAAAACAAACGAAATTCCACTCTTTATAAAAGTAAATTCAAAAGATAATGTAGCGATTATCGTTAATTCAAAAGGGCTGCCGGAAGGAACTTCCTTTCCGTGTGGTCTAACCTTGGTTGATTATGTACCCCAAGGTCATAAAGTAACATTATCTGATTTAGAGGCTGGCGATGCGATTATTCGGTATGGAGAAGTCATCGGATATGCCCAATCAACAATGAAAAAAGGCAGCTGGGTGAAAGAATCTTTCATTCAGATGCCAACCCCTCCAGAGTTAGATGCATTACCGTTAGCAACAAAGATACCAGATCCACAGCCACCTTTAGAGGGATATACGTTTTTAGGATATCGCAATCCTGATGGCACCGCTGGTATTAAAAATATACTAGGTATCACAACAAGTGTTCAATGTGTTGCAGGCGTGCTTGATTATGCAGTAAACAGAATCAAAAAGGAAATACTTCCAAACTATCCTAATGTTCATGATGTTGTCGCAATTAATCATACATATGGATGTGGAGTTGCAATTAATGCTCCTGAAGCAGCTATTCCGATTCGGACGATTCAAAATATTGCCACACACCCAAACCTTGGCGGAGAAGTGATGGTGGTTGGCTTAGGCTGTGAAAAGTTAGCACCAGGTCGATTAGTGCCTGATGGAGATCATGAAAAAATTCTTTCATTACAAGATCAAAATGGTTTTATCAATATGATTGAAATGATCATGAATATGGCAGAGGAGCGCTTGAAAACATTAAATGAGCGTGAAAGAGTCATTTGTCCCGTTTCTGACCTAGTTGTAGGTTTACAATGTGGTGGTAGTGATGCGTTTTCTGGTGTTACAGCAAATCCAGCTGTAGGGTATGCTGCTGATTTACTAGTTAGAGCAGGGGCAACGGTTATGTTTTCGGAAGTTACAGAAGTACGCGATGCTGTACATTTATTAACTCCAAGAGCCTTGAATGCAGAAGTTGGCCGTGAACTAATTCATGAAATGAAGTGGTATGATGACTATTTACAGCGAGGAGAAGCGGACCGAAGCGCAAATCCTTCACCAGGCAATAAAAAGGGTGGATTGTCCAATGTGGTTGAAAAATCATTAGGATCCATTGTGAAATCCGGTACCTCTGCGATCAATGGTGTTGTGCCGCCAGGAGAAAAAGCAAAGCAAAAAGGATTACTTTTTGCGGCAACTCCAGCAAGTGATTTTGTATGTGGTACACTACAATTAGCTTCTGGAATGCATCTTCAGATTTTCACAACAGGTCGCGGTACTCCATATGGTTTAGCAATGGCTCCAGTTATTAAAGTATCAACGCGGAATTCATTACAAGAACAGTGGAAGGATTTAATTGATGTGAATGCTGGTCAAATTGCAACAGGTGAAGCATCTATTGAAGAAGTTGGTTGGGAACTTTTTCATTTTATTTTAGATGTTGCAAGTGGACGAAAGCAAACATGGGCTGACAAGTGGGGGTTGTACAATAATTTAGCATTATTTAATCCTGCTCCTGTAACATAAATATGTACGGTTTTTAGGCATACCTTTATAGGGTGCCTTACTCTTTTTGTCACAGATTTTATAAAGTTCATAAGGGGATGAAAGCACTTGCGGAGTTATCTTATATTAATCATGTGTTTTCTGTTTTTAATTCAATACTTTGTTCAACAAACATGGTTAGGGTATGTTGTTGTCATATTAGTATTAGCGGCTTTTTTTGCAAGTGTGAAAGAAGCAAAAGGTTTTCCGCGAATTATTGGGTCGATCATGATGGGAACGGGTATGATATTAGAATTCTATAAAGGTGCAGGAATTAATGGAATAAGTGAAGGCATGTTACTTATACTACCTTTACTTTGTTTAGTAACACTTGCGCCACTGCTCTCAATCCCTCTTAAATTAGGGGGGTATTTTGAAGCCATAGATTTACTGTTGCGAAATTTATTACACCACCCCAAACGACTTTTCGCAGGGATTACCACTTCTTTGTTTATCTTAAGCCCTATTTTAAGCTTAGGCTCCGTTCGTTTAATTAGTGAATTTCTTTCAGATTTAAAACTTCCTTCAGCTATGTCTGCCAAAAGCTATCTTATCGGGTTCTCTTCAGCTATCCTATGGTCTCCCTACTTCGCATCTGTTTCCTTAGTTCTTTATTATTTGGATATGTCTGTTGGAAAATATATTTTATACGGAATTGGATTATCAGTTTTATCACTAATAATCGGAAACATGTTATTTGCTTTATGGGAGAAAAAACATCCAATTCGACATGGAACAGCTCCTGAACTTCCATTGACGGAAAAGTCAAGAAAACAGTTAGTTTTATTAGCCCTGTTTGTTTCATTACTTATGTCATTTTCCTTAGCTATTGAGTATGTAACAAAATGGTCAATGATTGTGATTGTTTGTATCATATCCTGCATACTACCCTTATTATGGGCGGTTACCACAAAAAGCTGGTCAAAATTGCTTCCTTTGTTAAAAGATTATCGAGACCATTCCGTACCGATGATGAATAATGAAATCATGTTATTTAGCTCTGCAGGATTATTAGCACATGCCATACAAGGAACAAATCTAGCTAATTCGGTAAGTAACCTGTTAACAGTTGTCGCGAATCAATCATTTTTATTATTTGCCTTATGCGTAATTATACTTGTTGTTATGATTACGTATATTGGTATTCACCAAATTGCCGTGATTGCCGCACTTGCGATGCAACTTAATGCAGATCAGCTTGGAATTAGTTCACTGTCACTAGCTATGTTGCTCTTACTTTGCTGGTCCATTTCAACTGCATTAAGTCCATTCTCGGGTTTAAACTTAATGGTCTGCAGACTTGTTGGTATATCAGGATTTGAAGCAGGAATTCGTGCAAATGGAGTTCATCTTACTGTTATGGCCATACTTGGACTGGGTATTATCATGTTTATTAGTTAAATAGGATCATATCTTCACAGAATAATCCCCGTTCTTGGTATAATAGAAGTCGGGGTTTTTTGTTTACATAAAACAAATAGTTAATTGGATGGAGAAAAGAAAATGAAAAAGAAACGAATCATTACTGGCTCAATTTGTGCAATTTTACTAGTAGCTGCCTATTTTTTTGTAGGAAACTATTTTTACAATTTTGCTTTAAATGTTGATCGAGAGAAAGAATTTTTAGAAGATAACCCAAACTTACAGCAAAGCGATGCAGTTGTTGCATCTGTCGCAGAGGAAGCAGAGCTTGCTGATGATGATTTTGAGCAAAAATATAGTCCTACGGAGCTTAGCGTTATTTCGACTGATAAAGAACAATTAAAGTTAAATGCGTTTGTTTATGAAAATGAACAAGCTGATCACAAGTGGGCAATTGTTGTTCATGGTTATAATGGTAAGGCAAAATCAATGACGAGATATGTTCGGAATTTTTATGAAAAAGGCTACAATGTGCTTGCACCGGACCTTCGCGGACATGGAGAGAGTGAAGGGGATTATATTGGCATGGGCTGGCACGATCGTAAAGATATGTTACTGTGGATTGATCAAATTGTTAAAAAGGATCAGGATGCAGAAATTGTTTTATTCGGTGTATCAATGGGTGGAGCAACAGTCATGATGACATCTGGGGAAGAGTTAC
Organism: Metabacillus sp. YM-086; assembly: GCF_048059995.1. Taxonomy (NCBI): domain Bacteria; kingdom Bacillati; phylum Bacillota; class Bacilli; order Caryophanales; family Bacillaceae; genus Metabacillus; species Metabacillus sp. YM-086. The sequence continues at coordinate 98,428 of NZ_JBLUOI010000001.1, forward strand.
CATCAAACGTGAAAGTAATTGTAGAAGATTGTGGTTACTCGTCTGTAAGTGATGTGTTTGTGTATCAGCTAGACGATCTTTTCGGTTTACCTGAATTTCCTGTCATGAATGCAGCGAATACGGTAACGAAGTTTCGCGCCGGATATGATTTATATGATGCATCTGCTCTAGAGCAAGTTTCCAAAAGTGTAACACCAATGTTATTTATTCATGGTGATGCTGATACGTTTGTCCCGTTCGAAATGCTGGATAAAGTCTATAAGGCAGCAAATGTGGAGAAGGAAAAGCTGGTTATCTCAGGCGCTAATCATGGAGATGCGGAGAAAGTGGACCCTAAGGCTTATTGGGGTACTGTGTGGCAATTTGTTGATCGTTATATAAATTAATTGTAATTGAGGTGTAAGTATACAAACTTACACCTTTTAATCAATAAATTATTGAGTAATCGAATCATATACATCATCAACCACTTCTTCATCTTGAATATCAAATTCCATTCTTAAATTATACCGAATGATTTCTTTGTTTACCGAACCTTCAATCACTTCCACTTTACTTGTTTTCAACCAATGGGCAATCAATTGAATTTGATCATTATAATTTAAAACATTCATACTAAACGCTCCTTCCGATAAAATCGTATTTATAAAATTTGCGTATTGTTCCATTTATATACGTTGAAACCTGAAAACCGCAGGAATGAAGTTTTTATGGTAAAATTATGTAAAGGACAGGTGATCATTATGAAAAGCAAAGCTACTGTTTTTTTTCTCTTTTTATTTATTGCTTCAATAGCTGCAGGCTTAGCTTTAAAAGACGTATTTCGTTATTCTATGATTATTGGAGTTGGCTTGGCTATGTTCTTCATCATTTTAAGCGCTCTGTCGCTTAGTAAAAGTAGAAAACACGAGTAAAGTCAATTCGGTTGAGGGTGAGTTAGATTCGGATGGTCTTTTAACTCATGAATATTCTAGGAAGATAGATTATAATAATGAAAGAATGAAAGAACTAGGAGCAAATACAAATGAACAAACATAACAGCAAGTACAGATGGGTCGTTTTTGCCTCCGTCCTATTCACCTATTTTCTTATAGTTAGTCAAAGAACGGCACCGGGCTTAATTACAGATCAATTAATGAAGGATTTTCATGTAACAGCTGCAACAATTGGCATGATTGCAAGTATTCAGTTTGTCGCATACGCAGGTTTACAGGTTCCGATTGGAATTTTATCAGATCGGTTTGGACCTAATTTTTTCCTCATTGTTGGAACATTTTTAACTGGAATTGGAACTGTGCTGTATAGTGTTGCACCCAATGAAATTGTGCTTCTTTTGGCAAGGTTAATTGTTGGAACTGGTGATTCGGCTATTTGGGTGAATTTAGTTTTAATTTTAAGTCAATGGTTTAAAGGAAATGAGTTTGTTAAATTAATTGGTATGGCTGGTATGGCAGGAAGTCTTGGCTTTTTTCTGGCATCCGTACCATTTTCGATATTTATAGGATTAACAGGGTGGAGAACTTCCTTTTTATCAATGGGGATCCTTTTGTGTTTTAGTGGACTTCTTCTTTATATGGTTTTGGTTCATCGTCCGAATAGAACGATGAAAAATGATCAATCAAATCAACCTTCTGCAAAGAAAACAGGTGTCAAACCTGAAAAAACAATGGTGATATTAAAGCGTATTTTTTCAACTCGTCAAGCATGGGCGGCTTTTTTCTGTCACTTTGGAGCTGTTGGTACATATGTGGGCTTTATTGGCTCCTGGGCCGTACCATATGGGATGAACGTATTTGATATGTCGCTTTCTAGTGCGAGTCAATTAATCATGTATGGTCTTATTGGAGCAATTATTGGTGCACCTTTAACAACCTGGATTTCAAGTAGAATTCACTCTATTAAAAAACCTTATTTAATTGTTCATATCATGATCTTTCTTAGCTGGTCGTCATTTCTCTTATTTAGTGGAAAACCGCCATTTTTTATGATTGTTCTCCTGTTTTTTATGATTGGTTATGGAAACGGTGCAAGTACCTTAACCTTTGCCATCGTTCGCCAATCTTTTGATCCTAAAGAAGTAGGGGTAGCAACGGGCTTTGCCAATATGGGTGGTTTTTTAAGTGCGGTTTTGTTACCAAGTATCTTTGGTAAAGTATTAGACTTTTTTCAAGTCTCTGAAAGTAATATCGGTTATTTCTATGGATTTATGATTCCCGTGGTTTTTTCATTAATAGGTTTATTTGGTGGATATCTTATTAAAGAACAACACCAGGAGGTTGTACAATCAAAGGAATTAACCTATTAATGGGGATAGTGAGTTTATTATTTATGAAAAAAATCTCCTAATAAGGAGATTTTTTCCGTTTTAAATGTAAAGTTGTCTTGCCAAATACAGAGTAAAACAAGGGGTATCAAAACTAGTGTAGAAGTTACATAATGAACTAAGAAAGGACAAACTATTAAGGGAGGGGTATGAGCAGATTAATCCATGTTGATCACATGGACCGAGTTAAAAGGTTTATGGTAAGGTTGTTAGTTGGTATATTCTAAAAATTGAGTGAATTTGTAGGATGCTTTATTTTGAGGCAGTCTTAGCAATGAATAAAAAGGAGAAAGACGTAATGATAAATAATGTTGGAAAAGTAACGGTTTATGTACAAGATCAAGAACAAGCAAAAGAATTCTGGGTAAATAAACTCGGGTTTATCTTAAAGTTGGAACAACCAATGGGACCCAGCGCTAAGTGGATCGAGGTTGGGCCTAGTGATGATGAATATACCACATTGGTTCTTTATTCAAAGTCAGCTATGGAGCAGCAGCAACCTTCAAAAGTTGCTCATCCATCGATTCTTTTTAGCACAGCAGATATTGAATCGGCTTATGAAGAAATGAAGCAAAGTGGAGTCAAGGTTGGTGACATGTTAAGAATGCCGTTCGGCACAATGTTTAGTTTTTATGATCAAGATGACAATGAATATTTATTACGAGAAGATAAATAAGTTGCAGTTAATGAAAGATCCCATCCTAAAAGGAGACCTTAAGATGGGATTTCTTAAATGTAAGAGTGAAAGCAGGGGAAGTTATGAATATTTTATATGTCGAAGACGAGGAAGAGCTAGGAGCGTGGGTTTATCAGGATTTAACAAAAAGAGGCTATCAAGTGACTTGGTTAAAAAGTGGAGAAGGTGCTCTAGAGCGAGCTGAGGACTCAGATCTTGCTATCCTTGATGTTATGCTACCTGGCTTAGATGGCTTTTCTATTGGTAAGAGATTAAAAAAGGCTTCACCTAAGCTACCAATCATCATGCTATCAGCGCGTTCACAAGTGGATGATAAGCTAGAAGGATTGCAATTTGCTGATGATTATATTACAAAACCGTTTCATCCAGATGAGCTTGCTGCAAGAATTAGTGTACTGTTACGTCGCTTTGATAAAATTATGCCAGCTGTGATAGAAGTACAGCATTTGCGATATTATCCTAAGCAATTTCAGCTATTTGATGATGAACTTCAGGAAGAAATAATTTTAACATCAAAGCAGCTACAAATTTTTAACTACCTATTAAAACATGCCGGGCAAATTATGACAAAAGAACAAATCTATGAATCAAATTGGGGGGAAGTCTTTTTTGAAGGGGACAAAACGCTTATGGTCCATATTCGTTATTTAAGAGAAAAAATAGAAAAAGATCCTGCTAAACCTACTATTATTGAAACAATTCGAGGAATTGGCTATAGGTTAAAGCAATGAAGAAACTAAGTCGTAGTTTGCAAACAAAATATTTAGTATTAATTATTAGTGCTATGTTTATTTTGCCAATTGCCTTTCCTCTTGCATCATTTGTAGTTTATTTACCGGCATTATTAGTGAATTACAATAAAATGGAAGTTTATCAAAGTGAAGAAATAGAATCAGAATGGCATGAAAAAGCTATGAATTTACAAAATCGAACTGATTCAGAAATTATTGATAGTTTAAAAGAAACAGTGAATGAACTTGAACACTCCACTGTTTTTTGGGTGGATAACACTGGAAAAACTCGATTTGCTTCGAATGAAGAGGTCACAGTTCCTGAAGTTTGGAATGCAAGTGATATTGTGTCATTTATGAAAGAAAGCTATGGAGGCGATCTGTTCACTGTTGTTTCTTTTATTGGTGAAGAAAAGAATGGTTTTATTGTGCTCCAAATTGATCGAAAGTATATGGATTACCCTATCCAGCAATTGGAGAATTACTTCGAAATCATCTATGCAGTCGTTGTAGGACTTTTATTGTTACTATTTATCATTCTGTTTTGGTTGTTTTTTCGAACCATTCAAAAAAGAATTGTGAGACTTCAGTCAACTATGGATGTAGAAAATCAGAATATTCCTAGTAAAGTAACAGTTGGAGAAATGGATGAATTAGGGCAATTAGAGGATTCATTTAATAAAATGATTGAACGCTTAGAGGCTGGAAGATTGCGTGAACAAGAAGAAGAAAAGCTTCGAAAAGAGCTGATTGCGAATTTATCCCACGATCTTCGTACTCCATTAGCAACAATTCGTGCCCATGCATATTCGCTAAAAAATGAGGATATCTCTCCAGAAGGACAAGAATCAATTACGATTATTGATAAGAAAATTGATCATATACATACCTTAATTGAAAATCTCCTATCCTATACTTTACTAAGTTCAGGAAAGTACACGTATAAACCAAAGGAGGTTGACGTGAATCGAGCGATTCGTCTTTCGCTTTCGGCCTGGTATCCAATTTTTGAGAAAGAAGGGCTGGAAGTAGACATTCAGTTATTTGAAAAAACATTGTCTTGGAGAATGGATCCAAATTGGTTTGAAAGAATATTGGATAATTTATTTCAAAACGTCGTAAGACATGCAAAGTCAGGCAAATATGTTGGGATCCTTTGCGAAGAAGATAAGATCATTATTAAAGATCATGGTCCTGGAATGAAAAATAAATCAGAGCAATCAGGAGTTGGAATCGGATTATCGATCATTGAACTTATGACAAAGGAAATGGGAATGATTTGGACTATTGATTCTTCGAACGAAGGAACAACGATCACCATATCGAAACCATAGTGAGTGCGTTTGATCTTATCAACGTACTCTTTTTATTTTTAAACAAAATTTAACCTTCCATACAACCCGATTTTAAGATTCTTTGTTTATTCTTTATTCAGAGGTGATAAACATGAGTCAATTTATAGTAGAAACGAACAATTTAACAAAAACATTTAAAGGATCAAAAGCTGTTAATTCAGTGAATTTAAACATACCAAAAGGATCTATATATGGGTTTCTTGGACCAAATGGTGCAGGTAAAACAACGGCTATTAAGCTGCTTTTAGGATTGATGAAAGAAACTTCTGGATCAATACAAATATTTGGAAAAGACCTAAAAAAAGACAAACAAATGATTCTTAGAAAGATTGGATCTTTAGTAGAATCTCCTTCGTATTATGGTCATTTAACCGCCAGAGAAAATTTACAATTATTGCAAGCGATATTACAAGTTCCAAAAGAACGAATTGATGAAGTGCTTGCTATTGTCCGCTTAGAAAAAGACGATAATCGCCCAGTTAAAGGCTTTTCATTAGGAATGAAACAAAGACTTGGAATTGCATCAGCTCTTCTAGGAAATCCTGAATTACTTATTCTAGACGAACCAACAAATGGACTGGATCCCTCTGGTATTATCGAGATTCGAGAATTAATTAAACGTTTACCAGAAAAATATGGGGTTACTGTCCTCGTTTCAAGTCATCTTTTATCAGAGATCGATCAAATGGCAACCGAAGTAGGGATTATTTCAAAAGGATCACTCATTTTTCAAGATTCTATTGAAGTTCTAAGAAAGAAATCGGTTAGCAAAATACGCATTCAAACAAACAATTCCAAGGCTGCATGGAACATTTTGATAAAAGAAGGCTTAAAAGGGGAAATTGAAGGGAATTTTCTTTCGTTTAAGCAAAACAAGAACAAAGAAGTCGCCGAAATTATTCGTATTCTTGTCCAACACAATTTGGACGTTTATCGAGTAGAAGAAGTGAAAAGGTCATTAGAAAGCATTTTTTTAGACATGACGAAAGAGGAGAAAAGCTTATGATCCTTCGGTTGTTACGTAGTGATTTTAAAAAGCTAAAAGTTGGAATGTGGATTCTTGTTTTCTTAGGACCGATTGGAATATTTGGATTAACGACTTTGAATTATATGCTTCGTTATGAGTATCTTCTTCGGCAGTCAGATGATCGCTGGATGCAGCTACTACAGCAAATAAATCTTTTTCTCGCACCAGCCTTACTTTTAGGAACAGCACTACTTGCCTCATTATCTGCAAATATTGAGCATGAAACAAATGCTTGGAAGCAGGTACTAGCGCTCCCTATAAGCAGAGTAAAGGTGTATTGTTCTAAGTTTATTATGATTAGTATTTTATTGTTTATTGCTACAGTTCTTATGTTTATAGGTACATGGTTTTTCGGTAGCCTTTATGGTTGGGAGCAACATATACCGTTTAAAGAGGTTGCAATCAACAGCTTTTATCCGTATTTCGCTGCAATGCCTATATTAGCCATACAGCTTTGGTTTTCAGTCACATCGGTTAATCAAGGAACACCGCTAGCAGTCGGCATCGTTGGTGCTGTTGTGTCCATGTACTCATATGGAGGTCCTGAATGGCTCATTTGGAAATGGCCGTTGCTTCAAAATAAATGGGAAATACCTGAAATTAGTGTGTTATTAGGAATTGTTGTTGGCGGACTCATTTTTCTTACCAGTGTTGTTCATTTTGAACGAAAGGATGTGCAGTAATTGCTAGGAAAATTATTATATATAGAATGGATGAAACTTAAAAAGTCAAAGGTTTTACAAATCTTGTCTATTAGTCCCATTCTATCCACTGTCTCCGCTTATTTTACTTTTACTGATTTTCCCGGTAATCAATGGATGAACTCGTTTTATACCATGATTATGGTTCAAGCTGTTTTGTTTTTACCATTACTTGCTGGTCTTTTTTCCGCTGCTGTCTGCAGGTACGAACACGCAGAGGGGGGCTGGAAACAGTTATTAGCATTACCAGTTAATCGAATTCAGGTATATAGTGCTAAGTATATTATTGTTTGCTTATTTGTCGCCCTTACTCAACTACTATTATTAGTAGGCTTATTTCTCGTAGGATACTTACATGGTTACAATGACCCTTTTCCTTGGCAGGGTGTTCTTGTTCGATTGTTTATGGGCTGGTTAGGCTGTTTACCCATTATCGCTTTGCAATTATGGGTTTCTACAGCATGGTCCAGCTTTGCTGCACCTGTTGCTTTGAATGTCATTTTAACTCTACCTAACATATTAATTGCAAACTCAGAAAAATTTGGTCCATGGTACCCTTGGGCACAACCATTTTTAGGAATGGTGTTAGAGCAGCAATCCGGTTTTACATTTTCGATTGAAACCCTGGTGTTTGTTATTGTTGGAGGGTGTGTGATTTTTACGATAGGTGGTTTGGTTTATTTTCAGAGGAAAGCAGTTTAGGTAAGAAGTGCCTGATAATTTTTGTCAGGCACTTCTTATACTATTGTTTAACTTGTCTAAACATCCAATCAATCATATCCTTGTTATTGTATGCTGGTACCCATGAACCGTGATTATAGCCTAATTCTGCAGGATACTCTGTATAAATAGGGTTTCCTCCCGCTTCTTTTATTACCTCAATAGCATTTCTTGTATGTGAAACAGGAATTACTGCATCATCTTCCGCATGAAAAGCCCAAATTGGTTTATCTTTTAAAACAAGTACAGATTCAGGATTTCCACCGCCAGCAATTGGGACCATAGCGGCAAAAAGATTAGGGTACGCAATATTTAAATTAAATGTTCCATAACCTCCTTGAGAAAGACCTGTAGAATATAGTCGATTTTGATCAATGTTGTAATCATTAATCACTTTTTGTAAGATATTGTAGGCCTTTCCTAGGTCTTCTGAAAATTCAAATACTCTGGCCAAATCGACAATATTATTCGAATTTCGAGTAATTCCAAATCCACCGTCATGTTGATTTCTTGCCTGTGGTGCAAGAACAAAGGCTGGATTTTTGGATTGATTTTCAGGTGCAGCCCATATGATAGCGCCATCATTTGCAAGCAATTGCTTCTGATTATCGCTTCCTCGTTCACCACCTCCATGAAGAAAAAGGACAAGCGGGTAAGAAACAGAAGGATCATAGTTTTCTGGAATATAAAGACGATAAGGCATGTTATTATATTCAAACTCTAGAAACTTATCAGCAATATCCTTTCTATTTACAAATTTGTAATTGAATGTGACCACTTTGCTACTAGTATTTCCTTTATTTCTTGTAAGTGCTTTTTCGTTAACGTTACCACGAATAGCAAAAGCCTTAATCGTTACATCTTCATCGATTGAAATAGGCTCAGAATATAAAGTACTGTTTTTAGTTGGTATACTACCATCTGTTGTGTAATAGATTTTAGTCGCCGGGGTACTAGTTGATAAGGTAACGAGCTGTTCCTTGTAATATAGACCAGATTTGTGCGAGGTAGATGGCGGTTGTACAACACCATTAGTTGGGTCGTTGTCTGCAAATGCTGAAAGAGAGAAAAGGAAGAACATAGAGAGTGTGACTACAGTAGCACTAATAAAAAATTTTAGTTTTCTTTTTAACACAAAATCCCCTCCGATTTCCAAAAAATAAGATTCAGAATTTTTTGTTAACGGTTACATCGTATTATGAAGAATTTTAAACTGTCAATATAAATCTTTTTATCATGTTAGTGAAAAAAGTGAATTTTTCTTGTTAGAATAAGGATTATACATACAAAAAAATTTATTGATAAAGATATGATTTATTTGAGGAGGTTTGACATGCTATATGAGAACTTTAAGGAGTTTTCCTTAGAAGATCAATTAGACTGGTTTAAAGCTACACTCCACTCAATTCATGATGGTGTTCTAGTAATAGATTCTAAAGAGATTGTTAAATTAATTAACCCTGAATATACGCGTATAACAGGAGTACAGCCTAATGAAATTATTGGAAAACCTCTTCGGTTAGTTCGTCCAAAAGCTCAATTAATTGAAACGTTAAAAGACGGAAAAGAACGAATTGGGGTTTATCGGAAAGAAGGAACTGTGGAATATGTTGTTGACATGGCACCAATTATATTAAACAACGAAATAATTGGGGCTGTTTCAATTTGTAAAGGGTTAACAGAAGTTCATAAGCTTTCAAAAGAACTAGAGAAAAACAAACAAAAACTATCTCAATTGAAAGAAAGAATGGACACCTTATATCAAGCTAAATATACATTCGACCAAATTATCGGTTCGGAAAGCGGACTGAAAGAAGTGGTTCACTTAGGAAGAAAAGCAGCTGAATCTAATTTACCTGTTTTAATTATAGGTGAAAGTGGAACAGGAAAAGAACTATTTGCTCAAGCAATTCATAATGCAAGTTCTCGTGCAGAAAAGCCATTTATCCCAGTGAATTGTGCGTCCATTCCGGCATCGCTCATTGAAAGTGAGCTTTTTGGATATACGGAAGGTACTTTTACAAGTGCTAAAAAGGGAGGAAAGCTAGGTTTATTTGAAATAGCAAATTTAGGTACAATCTTTTTAGACGAAATAGGTGAATTATCTTATGATCTTCAAGCTAAACTTTTACGAGTTTTACAGGAAAAAACACTTAGACGAGTTGGTGAAGCAGGAGAAAGACAAATTGATGTTCGTGTAATTGCCGCAACAAACCGTGATCTAAAACAGCTTATTGAAAAGAAACGATTTCGTGAAGATTTGTATTTTCGGTTGAATGTATTGCACCTTGATATTCCACCACTACGTAAAAGGAAGCAGGATATTCCTGACATTATTGATTTCATTTTATACAAGCACAACGTACATTCTGAAAGTGAACGGTATTATCGATTGCACGAATCAACCCTTACAATACTAAAAGCTTACGATTGGATCGGAAATGTAAGAGAATTGAAAAATACAATTGATTATGCTGTATGCATGGCAGACGAAAGAGATATTCTACCTGAACATTTACCTAGTAGCTTTCATGGAGAAAATATCAGTATCTCAAAAAGAAATTCTAACAATCTTTTAAAAGCAGCTGTTGAGGAGACAGAGAAAAAAATCATTACAGATGTGTTGCAAATATATGGTTCTGAACTGGAGGATAAGAAAAAAGCAGCTAAGGAGCTTGGGGTGTCTTTAGCAACACTTTATAACAAAATGAAAAAGTATCAACTATATGATTTCTAAAAAATTAGAAAAGAACTTTTGTTGTTCTAAGGATTTAGAATAACAGTATTCACAACTGATTGACGATTAAAAGAGGTTTATTAATTATTTGAAATTCTAAAATTTTAGAAACTCACATTTTAAAAACGCTTTCATTATGCGTTTTTTATTTTGGCATGGAAGTTGCATATATATCGGTGTACATGAATTTACAGGAAGGATCTGGTCTAATATTTGAAAATAAATAATTGCATCAAGAATCAAATTAATTAAAAGTACTAAAAACCAATTTTGTGTACTTTTAGTCTTATTGGGGTGAAAAAATGTTAAAGATCGGAAGTGGAGCTGGATTTTCAGGTGATCGACTTGAACCCGCTGTTGAACTGGCTCAAAAAGTAAACTTGGATTATTTAGTATTAGAGTGTTTAGCTGAAAGAACAATTGCCATTGCCCAGAAAGAAAAAAGGAAAGATAAAAATAAGGGTTACGATCCTCTACTTGTTGATCGAATATCTGCCTTATTACCAGTATTGGATAAAAAACGATTCCGAATCATAACAAATATGGGAGCGGCCAATCCAATGGCTGGCGCTAAAAAGATTATTCATATTGCAAGTGAAATGAATATTTCTTGTAAGGTTGCAGTTGTAACAGGTGATGATGTGATACAAGAGCTAGATAGTGAAAATGAAATCCTTGAAAACACTAATAAGGTTAAAGATTATCAAGTAATCTCAGCTAATGCCTACTTAGGAGCCAAGGCACTTATACCAGCTTTACAAACTAAAGCAGACATTATTATTACAGGACGTGTTGCTGATCCATCATTATTTCTTGCGCCGATGATTGATTACTATGGTTGGTCACTAACTGATTATGAAACCATAGGTCAGGGTACTGTGATTGGACATTTACTTGAATGTGCTGGTCAAATTACAGGTGGCTATTTTGCAGATATAGGAGAAAAAGAAGTTGATAGGTTAGCAGACATAGGTTTTCCATATGCAATTATTGAACGTGATGGAACAGCTATTATTTCCAAGACTCCCGACTCAGGTGGTGTAGTTAATTTACGAACTGTTAAAGAGCAATTACTATACGAGGTCCATGATCCAAGTCAATACCTAACACCAGATGTAACAGCAGATTTTTCTAATGTTAAGTTAACTCAGTTAGCTGAAAATGAAGTAAGGGTAGAGGGGGGGAAAGGCACGAAAAAGCCTAGTTCTTATAAAATATCTATTGGGTATGACGCAGGTTATTTAGGAGAAGGGGAAATTTCATATGCAGGTTCAACAGCTGTTCAAAGAGCTAAGATGGCGGAGTGTATATTAAATAATAGACTTTGTAAAAAGATTCAAGATTTAAGGATTGATCTGATTGGCATTTCCTCCGTTCATCGTACAAACTTAGGAAATGATCAACCTTATGAAGTAAGACTACGGGCAGCTGCTCTTTGTAAAGATATAAAAGAAGCTCATAGTATTGGAAATGAAGTAGAAGCACTATACACGAATGGACCGTATGGAGGCGGTGGTGCAAGAAAAAGAGCGACAGAATGTCTAGGTGTTGTTTCAACTTTTATAGAAAGAAATTTAGTTGATAAAAAGATACAAGTGGAGGTTATAACGAATGAACAGAAAGCGAATCAAACTATATGAGGTAGCACATAGCAGGGCAGGTGATAAGGGGAATACCTCTAACCTTTCACTTATCCCATTTAAGGAAAGTGACTTCGAATGGATAGGTCAGGTCGTAACTGTAGAAAGAGTAAAGGAGCATTTTAAAGACATTTTTGATGGTGATGTCATTCGTTATGACATATCATCTATTAAATCTTATAATTTTGTTTGCAAAAATAGTTTACTAGGAGGGGTAACGACCTCTCTTGCACTAGATACTCACGGGAAAAGTTTGAGTAGCGCTTTATTGGAAATGGAAATTCCTTTATTGAATGAATAGGACAGTAAACAACAGTTTGTAAGCGCTTAAAATATGTTAGGGGGAATCATATGTTAGCGACCTTAGGATTTTTAACAATCGGCGTTTTCTTATTATTGATTTTAACGAAAAGAGTATCTGTTATTGTCGCGTTAATTGTTGTTCCACTTGTATTTGCTTTAATTGGAGGATTTAGTTCCGACATTGGAACTCTTATGTTAGATGGAATCCAAAGTGTAGCTCCAACAGGAATTATGTTAGGATTTGCTATTTTATTTTTTGGTGTAATGAATAATGCCGGATTATTTGACCCTATTATTTCAAGAGTATTAAAGTTGGTAAAAGGAGATCCATTAAAAATTGTTATTGGAACAGCGGTTATTGCTATGGTTACTCATCTTGATGGATCTGGGGCTTCCACATTTTTAATTACAATACCAGCTCTTTTGCCTTTATATGATAAATTAAAAATGAATCGACTTGTTCTAGCAGGTGTTGTGGCATTAGGTGCTGGAGTAATGAATATTATGCCTTGGGGCGGGCCAACAGCAAGAGCTGGCAGTGCATTAGAATTAGATCCTGGGGCTATTTTTTCACCACTTATACCAGCTATGATAGCAGGAATAATTTGGGTGCTTTTTGTTGCTTATATCCTTGGTAAAAAAGAGAGAAAACGATTAGGTGTTACAGATATGGAATACAATTATGATCAAGAGCTTTCAGATGAAGAAAGAAAAATGAGAAGGCCGAAATTATTTTGGATTAACCTAGTTATTACCATCCTAACAATTGTCGCACTTGTAAAAGTTTGGCTTCCTCTACCAATAGTGTTTATGGTTGCATTTGCTATTGTTTTACTTATTAATTATCCTAAACCAAACGACCAACAAGAACAAGTCAAGAGTCAGGCACTTGGAATGGTAACCGTTGTATCAATTATATTTTCAGCTGGAATTTTTACTGGGATTCTAGGTGGAACAGGTATGATCGAAGCTATGGCATTAGCAATGGTTAATATTATTCCTGAGGGGATTGGAGGATCAATGGCTATAGTTGTTGCAGTGATTAGCATGCCAATCAGCCTTCTTTTTACACCTGATGCGTATTATTTTGGTGTATTGCCAGTATTAAGTCAGTCAGCCGAAATATATGGAGTTGCGCCGGTCGAAATGGCCAGAGCTTCCATCTTAGGTCAAATGACAACTGGTTTCCCATTAAGTCCTTTAACAGCTTCAACCTTTTTATTAATTGGTTTAGCAGGGGTTGAATTAGGGGATCATCAGCGCTTTATTTTTAAATGGGCATTTGGCACAACAATTGTGATGGCAATTGTCGCCCTTATTATTGGTGCGATTTGAGAACTAAAAAGCCAACTAATTCAGTTGGCTTTTTTAACTAGGTTCTTATTAAAAACCCTATCTCACAGCCACAATCGACTTCCGTTTATACAATAATGACCCAATCACAAACGTAACAATTCCCCAAAGAACCATAATAGCTATTCCAGCCCATATTGAAGCTGTAAAGAGGCTCGTTTCATAAACCATACTCTCTCTTAAGCCTTCAACAAAATAGGTAAGTGGTAAAACATTTGAGATTGGTCGAATCCACTCCGGCATCGTTTCGATTGGGAAAAAGACGCCACTTAAAAACATCATAAGAAAGTTTGCAATATTGGCTACTCCCATATAAGCTTCTGTCGTTTTGCTGAAGGAGGAAATAAAATAGCCAACAGCTGTAAAAGAAAGGGTACCAAGTAAAAAGACGATTAACAGAGTTGGAAAATTGATAAACAAGTTTGCACCAAAAATATATACTCCAATGAGCGATAGGAGAATAATCTGAACAACACTGAATAATACCCTCATGACCATATCGCTTAAACCAAAAAGGTTCATATTAGCCGGAGTCATTTGTAGTCGTTTGATTAAGCCTTTGCTACGCATCTCCACTAATCCAACCATCCCAAACATTCCACCTTGTGCAATTGCCAATGCAATCATTCCAGTAAGTAGAAAATCTGTGTAACTTAATTCAGCATTACCTGATGAAATGGCTTCTGTTTGTAATTCAAAAGCGGGTGTTACACCTGAAGCTACTAGGTTTGTTTGTTGAACAAATTGATTTAGCATACCTGTAAGTGCTTGTGCTGTTGCTCCTTGTTCATCTTCTTTGTTAACAACGAGTAAAAGGGAGGAGGCATCAATTGATTCAGGTAGGACAATCGCTGCATCTACTTCTTGATTCTTTACTAATTTGTCAGCTTCTTCTCGTGTTACAGGGTCTTCTGTTTCAAGTTCAAGTACATCTAGCTGTGTAATTTGCTCAAGCATCATGTTTGACGTGGGATTAGGATTTTCATTCACGATTGCAACACTTGCTGAAAATTCATCATCAGAGCTACCACTAAAAATAGACATAAAAATAACCATTAAAATAACAGGGAAAAAGATGCCCCAAAACCATGATTGCTTTTCTCGAAATGTTAATTTTAATTGAGCAATAAACATTTGTTTGAATTGATTCATCCTAATCCCTCCATTCCTTGCCAGTGAATTCAATAAATACATCTTCTAAACTCATTTCACGAATGGAGACCTGTTCAACTCGATAATTCTTTTCTTTTGTAAATGCGAATAAGTCATAAAGTGTATCTTCTGGATTTGCTGTCCATATCCTTAATGATGAATCTTCACGTTCAGTACGAGAAACTGACTGAAGATTTTGTGAAAATGTATTTGCTTCTATAGCGACTTCTTCACCGTCAACAAACGATAATCTTACTTCTCTTTCTTTTGTTAACTTTTCGATAAGGGCAGATGGTGTGTCTAATGTAATAACTCGTCCTTGATCTACAATGCAAACTCTGTCACTTAATTTTTCAGCTTCTTCCATATAATGCGTTGTTAAAATGGTTGTTTTGCCTAGTTGTTTTAACTGTAAAATGATATCCCAAATATTTCGTCGTGCTTGTGGATCTAGGCCTGTTGTTGGTTCATCTAGAAAGATGATGTCAGGATCACTGATCATCGCAAGTCCAATTGCAAGCCTTTGACGCTGTCCACCAGATAGCTTTTTCACATGATTTTTGCGGTGATCAGTAAGGTTTACAAGATCTAAAATTTCTTTTGTAGATCGGGCCTTGTCATAAAAAGTAGCAAAAAGATTAAGATTTTCCTCAGGTGTTAACAAATCAAACATTGCACTCGACTGTGGCTGTACACCAATTTTCTTTTTAATTTCTGTTCCGTTCTTTTCCCAGTTTAGTTCCCCATACATAATTTCACCTGAATCAGGAGTTACCAAGCCTTCAATCATTTCTAATGTTGTTGTTTTGCCTGCACCATTTGGACCAATAATGGTGAATACTTCACCAGCTTGAACCGAAAAGCTAATGTCTTGAACGGCATGAACAGAACCAAATGATTTTTTCAACTGCTTTACCTCTAACACCGTCATTTTTTCTCCTCACTTCCTTGGAAACTATACCCATTTACTAGTACGCTATTCTCTTTAAATAGTTTCATCATTTTTAAAATTTATTGATTACTGTTTTTTCTATAACAACTCAAAAACTCTTAGTTTATAATAATTTTAAGAAGAAATACATAATGGTCGACATAATGGAGGAGCAAAGGATGGAAAAGGTAAAATCAGTGACATTGGACGGAGAGGAAATCCACGTTTTTAATAGTGCCATTTATCTTTTTGAAACTAATACTACGGTTACACTTGAATTAAACATCATCGTTAGTGAAATAGTCGCCAATAAATATAAACATGTTGACAAGCTTATTATTGAAATAGAATTAGAGGATGGAAGAATGATAAATTCGATTATGAGTGTGACCGTTATGCAAGGGAGGTTACCACAATTACATATTTTTTGTGACATTGATGATCTTAATGAATATAAAGGTCTTTCAATTTTGGACGAAAACAATTCCTCGTTTCCGGATATCGAGGAGGGAATTACGCTAGAAGAGATAAGAAAAGTGGAAATGCCTCTTGAAGACATCACTTTAAAATTGAAGCTTCCAATTGATCAAGTTGAATGGTTAAGGACACTAAAGAAGAAGGAAGTAACTGCTATGATGGAAGAGTTTTTAATCTATTATAGGAAAAAAGGGTGACGATCTCTATAAAAAATTGTCTTCTTGTGCTGTCAAATTTTCGAGGAAGAGGTAAAAAATGGAACCACCTAATATTGTAAATCAAAAAAACTTTAAAGCAGAATTTAACCTAAAAGATATTACACCAATTTTTGCAGTATTTTCACTTATTCTCTCAGTATTAATATTTGTTTTTATTAAAATAGAACTAATACCTGTGGAACACTATTTTTCTTTAGAAAACCCTTCTAAACTAGTGGCAAGCACAATTATGACTTCTATTGGCTTAATCATTTTTGGTATCGTGTTAACAGTAATCATGCCTGCAAAATTTATTGATGAAACAAATAAAACATTTCAACATGAATCCTTATCGACGATTATGATTAGCATGTTATTTGTCGTATTGTTTGAGGAACTGTTATTTAGGGGGATTATACAAAATTTTATATTTCTTATTCTTAAAAATGAGTGGTATGCAATAATTGTAACGGCTTTAATTTTTGTCATTTATCATAAACGATATTTTAATAAGCCGCTCATGTTGTTAAATATCACACTACCTAGTTTGGTTTTTTGCTGGATTTATTTTTATCATGATAATATTATTGTTCCAGTTATCATTCACTACACTATGAATATAACATTAACATTAATGTTTAAATATAATTTAATCAGATTAAGGAATTGAGTTAAGGGCAAGAATTATGGATAAAATAGCAGCTCACTAGAAATAGGATATTTAAAATAAAATAAATTTTTTGAAAGATCATGATAAATATATGACACATTTTCTAACCTCCGTCATATATTAACTTCTGTGTGAGAAATTTAACATAGGAAGGAAAGTTTAATATGAACAATCAACAAACAACTATTTCTATTAAGAATGACTACAAAGACGGAGGTAATGGATACAAAGTTATTGAAGTAAATATTTCCAATACATCAGATAACTTATATGCTGTTGTAACACCAGTTAACAAAATGTAAATAAATAGATAAGCGGTCTTTTTTGAAAGTATAGGGTATACATAGAAAAGATCGCTTTGTTGTGCGTGGCATAGTCCAAGTTTTGCTAAAAATCGTTGTTATTGTATCAAACCAGATTAAATCTATTATTAGCGAAAACTGGATTTTAATCACAAACCTATAAGAATAGAAAAAGGATGGGAAAAGAGGACATTATGATCTCAGTTTTCTCATCCTTTTATATGGATTGGATTTAGAAACTTCTGTTTTCTTCAGCTGCCATTGCTTCAGCTTTCGTTCTATGCACTGTACCGAACGGGTGCTCTGGTGGTGCGTAAATCGAGTAAAGCTTAAGCGGTTTGTTTCCCGTATTTGTGAGATTATGCCATTTTCCGGCTGGTATCATAATCGCAAAATCATCAGATACTTTTCTTACATAATCCAATCGATCTTTCCTGTCACCCATTTGTACAAGTCCTTGACCTTCTTCAATTCTCAAGAATTGATCAGTATTCGGATGAATTTCTAATCCAATGCTATCCCCAACATCAATACTCATTAACGTGACTTGAAGTTTGTTACCTGTCCATATTGCTGTACGAAATGTTTTGTTTTGTTTTGTGACCTTTTCAATATCAACGACAAACGGGTTTCTGCCATAATCTTTTCTCTGATTTGCACGGTCTTTAAGTAAATTCCGGAAAATTTGAGCATTTACTTCCTGAGTATTTGTTTTCAACCATAAGATATGCTGCATAATAGGATCTTGATTAAGTAAAGAATGATTTCGATTTTCGAAAGAACCTTCCGCTTCAAAAGCCTTTTCCAATCCTTCCTCGTAACTTAGAAAAGGAATTTCAACAATTTGATAAAGAGGCTTTGTTCCAGTAAGGTTTATATACAAATTGGTGAGTTGATTGGTTGTTGCTTTTTTTCCTTCTAACGCATAAAGAATATCATTTCTGTGGTTTTCATCTGTAGCTGATTTTGCCAGCCGCATATAAAGGTCAATTGTTGAGGCACCTTTTTTGATTTCATCTAAGAGAATCGACATTGCCTGATCATTGTAGTTATGATCATTTCTTGTTAAAAATCCAGAGTGGTAATAAGGATAAGGCTCATACATTTATCTCAATCCTTTCAATAATTTTACAACACTATCTTATGCCTATGTGTAAAGAGTGTACTTCGTTTTATTGTCCTAATTGATTTGTCTGGATGGATATTTTTAGTTCGTTACATACTAAAAATAAAATGAAAGGAGAATTATTATGAAAGAAACAAAACAAGCAAAAGAAGAGTATAGTTCAACGAATGAACACGAATTTTCAGAAGAGCTTTCCGATGGAGGAGAGCGAAACGAAATCATCACAATACAACAAAATGATGAATATTTAAAGGAGTCATAATAGATGGATGAGCTAAAGCACTATGTTCAAATCATTAAACAAAACCTTGAAACATTGAGTGCTCCAGATTATGAAGGAAAAGATGAGGAATTAATGAGGCAGCAAGAGGAATTAGAAAAAGTTGAACAGCATTTTTTATCAGAAATCAATTCATCTGAAAGCTTTGATCACATTGTAAACTCTGCAGTAAAGTGTGCCTCAAATGAAATATCGTTAGATGAGTTAGAAGATGAATACAATCTATTAACAAAATAACATCCTGCGGGGTGTTTTTTTGTCTAATTACTCAACTGAGTTTTGTAAATTTTTTTGTAATTGGTCTTTTCTGTACTTTCTTCCATATTTATTACTGAGCTAATATTACCACTGATATTCCAATGGGAGGAATACATTATGAAAGCAATTGTTCAGTACAAATACGGTTCACCAGAGGTTTTAAACCTAGAAGAAGTTGATAAACCCGCCCTTAATGACCATCAAGTTCTGGTGAAAATACATGCAGCTTCCGTAAATTTTGGGAATCTTGTCCTATTAAAAGGAAAACCGTATATCACTCGACTTTTTTATGGAGTATTAAAGCCCAAGCATCCAATTCCAGGTGGTGACATCGCAGGTTGTGTTGAAGCTGTGGGTTCAAAAGTAACTCAGTTTAAACCAGGAGATGAGGTATT
The DNA here is from genome assembly GCF_048059995.1 of Metabacillus sp. YM-086. Taxonomy (NCBI): domain Bacteria; kingdom Bacillati; phylum Bacillota; class Bacilli; order Caryophanales; family Bacillaceae; genus Metabacillus; species Metabacillus sp. YM-086. The sequence goes on from NZ_JBLUOI010000001.1 coordinate 117,803, forward strand.
TGGGGATTTATCCTCCTCTGGATGGGGAGCATTTGCCGAATATGTTTCAGCTCCGGAAAGCTCATTAGAACGAAAACCTGTAAATATGAGTTTTGAAGAAGCAGCTGCAGTTCCAATGGCAGCAGTAACTGCCCTGCAGGGATTGAGAGATAAAGGGAAAATAAATTCAGGGCAAAAGGTATTAATATATGGAGCCTCTGGTGGTGTAGGAACGTTTGCTGTGCAAATTGCTAAAGCATTTGGTGCTGAGGTAACGGGTGTGTGCAGTACGAGAAATATAGATATATTACGAACTATAGGTGCTGACTACATAATCGATTATAAAATAGAAGGTATTGATAAATACAGGGAGTATTTTGATCTGATCATCGGGGTAAACGGACATCAACCATTATCTGTTTATAAGCGAGCATTAAAACGTCATGGTATCTTTGTTCACGTTGGTGGGGCTGAATCTCAACTGTATCAAACAGTTTTACAGGGAGGCTGGATATCATTTACAGAAAAAAAGAAAATGAATGTTTTTTTGCAGAGAGCTAATCAAAAAGATCTGAAATTTATAAAAGACTTAATAGAATCTGGAAAGGTAAGAGCAGTGATTGATAAGCAATTTGAAATAAGTGAAGTACCACAGGCCTTAACCTATTTTGCCGAAGGACACGCTCAGGGAAAAGTTGTTATAACCATGTGAGGTATACGATTTATTTTTAAAATACAAAAATAATATTTAATAAAAAGTAATGGTTTAATTTACTGCAAAACTTCCATTCTTTGTCTCTTTTAAAAATAAATTAGTATAATAATTATTCAAATAAGAAGAAATATATTGATTATTTAGTCAATTAGAAGTAACCTATTACTATCATTCTTTAATTACGTCAGGAGAAGGGAGATTTGAATGATGGATTTACGTAGTAATATGATTAAAAAAGGATTTGATCGTGCACCGCATCGTAGCTTACTTCGTGCGGCAGGTGTAAAAGAAGAGGATTTTGATAAACCGTTTATCGCGGTTTGTAATTCATATATTGATATTGTACCTGGACACGTACATTTACAAGAATTCGGTAAAATTGTAAAAGAAGCAATACGTGAAGCGGGTGGAGTACCATTTGAGTTTAATACAATCGGTGTAGATGATGGAATCGCAATGGGACATATTGGAATGCGCTATTCCTTACCAAGCCGTGAAATTATTGCAGATTCTATTGAAACTGTTGTTTCAGCACACTGGTTCGATGGAATGGTTTGTATTCCAAACTGTGACAAAATCACACCAGGGATGATGATGGCAGCATTACGTCTTAATATCCCTACAGTATTTGTAAGTGGTGGCCCTATGAAGGCTGGTGTGACAAGTGATGGGAAAAAAATCTCACTTTCTTCTGTATTTGAAGGAGTAGGTGCCTACCAATCTGGTAAACTAGATGAAAAAGGTTTAACAGAGCTTGAGCAATTTGGCTGCCCAACATGCGGTTCTTGTTCAGGTATGTTTACAGCGAACTCCATGAACTGTTTAGCTGAAGCACTTGGATTAGCTCTTCCTGGTAACGGAACGATTTTAGCCGTTGCGCCTGAGCGTAGAGAGTTTGTAAAACGTTCTGCAAAACAATTAATGAATCTTATTAAAGACGATATTAAGCCTAGAGATATCGTAACAGAAAAAGCAATTGATAATGCTTTTGCACTTGATATGGCATTAGGTGGATCAACAAACACGGTTCTTCACACGTTAGCTTTAGCACATGAAGCGGAAATTGAATACCCAATTCAACGTATTAATGAAGTGGCAGCACGTGTTCCACATTTATCTAAGCTTGCTCCTGCATCAGATCACCATATTGAGGATTTACATGAAGCTGGTGGTGTATCTGCTGCATTGTATGAGCTTTCTAAGAAAGAAGGAGCTCTTCATCTTGATACTTTAACTGTTACGGGCAAAACCCTTGGGGAAAACATCGCTGGCTGTGAAATAAAAGATCATGAGGTGATCCGTCCTATTGACAATCCACATACTGAAAAAGGTGGACTTGCTGTTTTATTCGGAAACCTTGCTCCAGACGGTGCGATTATTAAAACAGGTGGTGTACAAAACGGAATTACTAGCCATGAAGGACCTGCAATTGTGTTTGAATCACAAGAAGAGGCAATCAATGGAATTGTAAATGGTAAAGTAAAAGAAGGACATGTAGTGATTATTCGTTACGAAGGACCAAAAGGTGGACCTGGTATGCCGGAAATGCTTTCTCCAACATCTATGATTGTTGGAATGGGACTTGGACCAAAAGTTGCACTTGTAACAGATGGTCGTTTCTCAGGAGCTTCTCGTGGATTATCGATCGGACATGCTTCACCTGAAGCGGCAGAAGGCGGCCCACTAGCATTCGTTGAAAATGGTGATCACATCGTAATTGATATTGAAAACCGTACAATGGATGTTCAAGTAGATGAGGAAGAATGGGAAAAACGTAAAGGAAACTGGAAAGGCTTTGAACCAAAAGTGAAAAAAGGCTATCTAGCTCGTTATTCCAAACTTGTAACATCTGCTAGTACCGGCGGTATTATGAAAATCTAATATTCATTAAAAAGGGGTCCAGAATGATTTCATTCTGAACCCCTTTTCATCTATGTAAATGTTAGTGATTACTAACAGGAAGATCATTGAATAATTTATGTAAAATGAATATTACTTTTTAAATACATGTTGTCCAATTTGTACTGTTGTTTCTCTTGAATCAAGCCATCTACTTTCGGCAATATCCGGATTATAGAAGAATAAGGCATCCTTTGCTATAGCCCTCATATCAGATAGGGCAGCAAAAACAGCTTTTCTAGACTCTTCATCTGCTGGTCTATTAATCTGTCCATTTGCAACTGGCTGAAATTGATTACGTTGATAGATAACTTCTCTAACTGTATCAGGGAATTTTGGGCTGTCAACTCGATTTAACACAACACTAGCAACTGCTACTTTACCTTCAAACGATTCTGTTTGAGCCTCAGCTCGTACAATTCTTGCTAATAAATCTATTTCAGCTTCTGAAAGGCTAATCTTTTCAGAGCGATCATTTCCTCTACTAACTTGAGTGGCATTATTTGTTTTATTTGAAAGTGTCTTTACACTTGTCTTATCCGAAGTATTAATAGTCTTATTAATATTTGTATGAATTTGTTGGCCAACATAAATTAAATCAATGTTTTTAACTTGCGGGTTTGCTTTTGCTAGTTGATCTAATGATAGTCCATTCTTACGTGCGATTTCCGACATCGTGTCACCTTTTTCAACCGTATGTGCAAAAGTAGGTGCAGCGACAAACAGAGTGGTCAGGAATGCTAGTAAAAAAAATAGTTTTTTCACAATTAGTCCTCCTAGTAAATATCATTTTTTGAACTCTTGTCTTACTCATACCTATGTCCAAAAAAAATTGAATAGTGTTACAATTTTATTACAGGAAGATTACAAGAGGCTGAAACACTGATATTTCATAGGTTATGCAGTCTTAATATAAATAAAAAAATAGAGGAAGAAATAAATGGAGAGAGAAAATCTAGAATTAGTTATAGAGTTACGTCATGAATTACATAAACATCCAGAGCTTTCTAACCATGAAGTATGGACAAAACAACATTTGATTTCGTTTCTAAAAAGTTATACAAATCTTGAAGTCGTTGACAAAGGAAAGTGGTTTTACGCAATATACCGAGCAGGACATGATCGAGAAAACATTGCATTTCGAGCAGACTTTGACGCACTTCCAATCGAAGAAACGATTGTCATTCCGCATGCCTCACAGGCACCCGGTGTATCTCACAAATGTGGTCATGACGGTCATTCAGCATCTTTAGCTGGATTAGCTCTTGAAATAGATCAAAAAGGAGCAGACAAAAATATCTTTTTCCTATTTCAACACGCTGAGGAAACTGGAGATGGAGCGGTAGAATGTGTTTCTTTTATAAAGGAGAACAACATCCAAGAGATCTATGCTTACCACAATATGAGTGGAATGGCTCATAATACGGTGAATGTTATAAACGGAACGGCTCACTGTGCGTCTAAAGGCATGACAATTTTTATGGAAGGAACTCCGGCACATGCTAGTCAGCCTGAAGATGGGATTAATCCTGCCTTTGCTATGGCAAAAATCATTGATGCAATCGATGTCTTTACATCTGTCGAGCATAATAAAGGTATGGTTCTCTGTACTGTGGTACATGTTAATATCGGTGAAAAAGCATTCGGGGTATCAGCAAGCAAAGGTGAGCTGCTTTTGACGATTCGTGCTCTGTATGAAGAAGACTTGGATAAACTGCAGCATAATCTTGAAGAACTAACATTATCGCTTGCAAAGCAATATGGACTAAAGGGGAGTTTTTCCTATAACGATGTTTTTCCTGAGACGGTTAATCATAAGGAGAGCTCAGATAAAATACGCGTTGCTTGTAAAAACAAAGGGATTAATCTTATTGAAATGAAGCAGGCGTTTCGTGCTTCTGAGGATTTCGGTCATTACTTAAAGGAAACGAAAGGGGCTATTTTCTATATCGGAAATGGCGAAGAATATCCACCTATTCATACTGTTGAATATGATTTCAGAGACGACGTGATAGAAACGGCGGTCGAGATGTTTAAGGGATTAATTGAAATAAGTTAATTAAGGTTTGGAGAAGGATTTGGTAAGAGAGAATGAAAAAGGAAGAGAAAGGACAAGATTTTGTTTAGAGTTAATTTAAAAAATGAGTAAATTACTTCAGTTAATGTTATAGTTAGAAAGACATTTTAAAAGAGAGTGGTGATGAACATGATTGAAATAAAAACATCTTCTCTCAGTGATGGAGAATTTAATAGAGGAGTATTTGCTAAAACTAATATCAAAAAAGGTGAGCTTTTACATGAGGCACCTGTCATTTCTTATCCAAATGATCAGCATCAACATATAGAAAAAACATTACTTGCTGATTATGCTTTTGAATATGGTATAAATCACACAGCTATCCTTCTAGGTTATGGAATGCTATTTAACCATTCATATGAACCTAATGCGATTTATGAGATTAATTTCGATAATCATACCTTTGATTTTTATGCTTATACTGATATACAAGCTGGAGATGAGATTTTAATAAACTATAATGGTGATGTTGATGATAAAGAGCCATTGTGGTTTAATAAGGAGTAATTTGTACCAATAGTCCTTTTTGTTAATTGGTTATTGTAAAATTCGTACACTTTTATTATGTGAACCAATCCATTAGAGGATTAGGTTCACCTTTTTTTTAGAGTTGACTAGGAAAGAGTGCCTGTCACTTCCCGTTTTTTCTTGTTTCACAGAGCCACATAGAGATCTTTCTAAATGCAATGTTTTTCATTGTATTTATTTAGCATGAAAGTGGTATAATCTTCAAAGTAGATTAGACTTAGGAGATGACAAAAATGGCAAATATAAAATTTGACATTCAACAAAATTTAGGTATGATATCCGAAGGTGCGAAAGGGTGGAAGAAGGAATTTAATCTTATTAGCTGGAATGGCCGCGATCCCAAATATGATATACGTGATTGGGATGAACAACACGAAAAAATGGGGAAAGGCGTTACACTTTCTAAAGAAGAAGTCATTCAGCTTAGAGAGATCTTAAATGGAATAGAATTATAGTAAATAACACTTTAAGAACTAGTATGAATTAGATACAGGTTCTTAATTTTTGTTTTTACAGGAGAACACTTAGTATGTTGTCAAAAAAAAAATCACGACAAATATCGGGTGGTGACAGGCACCCGAAAGGAGAGACATCATGAATAATTTAACCGGTTCAAAACGTTTGCAACTGGGGTTGCTTTTAGGTTCTTTGGGGCTATTGGGTCCATTTACGATTGATATGTACTTACCGTCATTTCCTACGATTGTAGAGGATTATCATACAAATGCATCTCTTGTACAAATTAGCTTAACAACATGTTTATTAGGTTTAGGTCTAGGACAATTGGTTATTGGTCCGATGAGTGATGTACAAGGACGACGCAAACCCTTACTTATTTTCATTATTCTTTATTTACTTGCATCATTATCATGTGCAATATCACCAAATATTTATATTTTCATAGCTTCAAGATTTATTCAAGGCTTTGCGGCTGCAGGAGGCCTCGTTATTTCACGAGCGGTTGTCCGGGATCTTTATAGTGGGAAAGAATTAACTAAGTTTTTTGCTCTATTAATGTTAGTAGGTAATCTAGGTCCAATCGTTGCACCGATTGTTGGTGGAGGGATTTTAGCCTTTACAAACTGGACGGGTGTATTTTTTGTTTTAGCATGTGTAGGATTCATTTTATTCTTAACTGTATCATGGAAACTTGAAGAAACATTACCGGAGGAAAAACGTGTTCCAAGTAATTTTAAACAGATTGTCAAAAACTTTGGCTCTCTACTAAAGGATCGCCAATTCGCAGGCTATGCTCTTACACAAGGGTTTATCATCGCTGGTATTTTTGCCTATGTATCTGGTATTCCTTTTGTCTATCAAAATATATATGGCGTCACTCCACAGCAGTTTAGCTTTTTATTTGGAGTTAATGGTATTGCTTTGATCATCGGAAGTCAGTCAGTAGGACGATTAAACGATATGATCTCTGAAAAAACGTTTTTAAAGATTGGATTAATTTTATCTAACACAGCAGGTGCACTTTTACTAATAGCACTGCTTTTAAAAGCGCCAATCATAGCAGTTGCCATTCCTATTTTCTTTTTAGTTGCTTCTATCGGGATTATTTCCACAACATCATTCGCACTAGCAATGGATACACAAGGACATATCGCAGGTAGTGCTTCAGCGCTTCTTGGACTTTTACCATTTGTCCTTGGTTCGTTAACAGCGCCGTTAGTTGGTATTGCTGGAGAATACAATGCTATTCCAATGGGAATTGTCATTTTTTCTGCAAGCTTTTTAGCTTTCTTATCTTATTTTGGATTAGTTAGAAAAGCACCGGTAAAAGTTCAAACTGCAAAGTAAGGGATATTCTTTTGATTCTTCCTAAAAATTTAGTATAGTTAGATTGACGGTTAAACTAACATATAGGAGTGATGGTAGATGGATTTCGTTACATTAAATAATGGATTAAAAATGCCACAGCTAGGATACGGTGTTTGGCAGGTTGCAGATGATCAAGCAACAGCTGCTGTAGCAAATGCTCTTGAAGTTGGTTATAGATCGATCGACACAGCCATGATTTACAAGAATGAAGCTGGTGTTGGAAAAGCAATTAAAGATTCACCTATCCCACGCGAAGAATTGTTTATCACAACAAAGGTTTGGAATAGTGATCAAGGGTACGACAATACTTTACGTGCTTTTGATGAAAGTTTAGAGAGATTGGGCCTTGATTATGTAGACCTTTATTTAATTCATTGGCCAACTCCTCAATTTGAACAGTATGTTGATACATATAAAGCATTAGAAAAGCTTTACCATGATGGTCGAGTAAAGGCTATTGGTGTATGTAATTTTGAAATTGAACACTTACAGCGTCTACTAGATGAATGTGAAGTTGTGCCAGTTTTAAATCAAATCGAGTGTCATCCATACCTTGCTCAAAATGAGATAAAAGAATTTTGTGCAAAACATAATATTTTTGTAGAAGCTTGGAGTCCACTTGAACAGGGTGGAGATGTGTTAAAAGATGAAGTAATAGTTAAAATTGCTGAATCTCACAGCAAAACTCCAGCACAAGTTGTTTTACGTTGGCATTTACAAAATAATTCAATTGTTATTCCTAAATCAGTTACACCATCAAGAATTGAAGAAAACTTCAACGTGTTTGATTTTGAACTTACATCAGACGAAATGAATTCAATTCATGAACTGAACAAAAACCGTCGTAAAGGTAAGCATCCAAACGAGATGCATATTCGATAAAACATAACCTTAAAAGCCCATTCCTTTATACTTGGAATGGGCCTTACTATTATAGAAAATTACCAACATCTTCTTCCATAGGATGAAACTGATAGTTAACCAAATCAATTTGCCTTTCAAAAATAACCCCTTCATTCTCAAGAAGTAGCTTTTGTGAGTAAAAAGCTTCCTCATCCTTAAAACCAATTTCCCCTTTTGCATTAACAACACGATGCCAAGGAAGTTGATGTTTTTCGCTCATAGAATGAAGAATCCGTACAACTTGCCTAGCTGCTCTGGGGCTCCCAGCTAACCGTGCAATTTGTCCATATGTCATGACTTTTCCTTTAGGTATATTTTTTATAATAAGGATCGTTCTTTTGGTAAAGGGACGCATAAAATTTCTCCTTAAAAGATAAAGACTAACCTCATACTAATGGTAACATTAATTTAAACCTAAGAAGCATAAAGGAGTTATTTTCACAATATTTATAATAGTTTTGCGAAATAAGTTGACACCAACTAAGCAATGTGTCAAATTAATAGATATTCTACATAATCAGGAGGAAGCAATGACTACAGAAAAACACACTCATATAATTGACTGTACAATCCGTGATGGTGGACTCGTAAATAATTGGGATTTCAGTGTGGAGTTCGTTCAAGACTTATATAACGGCTTAAGTGAAGCTGGTGTTGAATATATGGAAATTGGCTATAAAAATTCCCCGAAGCTTTTAAAAGCAAGCGAGCCAAATCCGTGGAGATTCCTTGATGACAAATTTTTAAAAGAAGTGATTCCTCAGAAAAAATTCACAAAGCTTTCAGCACTTGTTGATATCGGAAGAGTAGATCCGAATGATGTGTTACCACGAGAAGAAAGTGTATTAGACATGATTCGTGTTGCTTGCTACATTCGTGAAGTGGACAAGGGGTTGGAGCTTGTTCAAATGTTCCATGATTTAGGATATGAAACTGCTCTTAATATTATGGCTTTATCAAGTGTTCCCGAGAATCAATTAATTGAAGCATTTGACATGATCAAAGATAGCCCGGTTGATGTTGTATATATTGTAGATTCTTTTGGTAGCCTAGATCCTTTTGATATCGAACATCAAGTAAAGAAATTTAAGTCTATGCTTCCTAATAAACAGTTTGGTATTCATACTCACAACAATATGCAGCTTGCTTTTGCAAATACTTTAACAGCCATGAGAAATGGAGTAAGCTACCTAGATTCTTCTGTGTTCGGTATGGGACGTGCAGCAGGAAATTGCCATACGGAATTACTAGTAACACATGTTAAAAAATCAAGCTATGAACTAAAACCGGTTCTAGGTGTTATTGAAAAGCACATGGTTGAAATGCGTCAGAAGTGGGAATGGGGCTACATTATCCCTTATATGATATCCGGTGCTCTTAATGAGCATCCACGTGTAGCTATGGCTTATCGTGATAGTGAAGATCGTGATAAATTCGTCGAGTTCTACGACAAAGTAACGTCACCTGAAGCTTCAGTTGCTCCAGCCAAAAAGTAAAAGCCTATAGAAATTTGGGCTTCATAAAAAAATGCTAAGCACGTCAAAAGTGCTTAGCATTTTTTATTAATAAGCTGAAGAGCTAAATGACTCAATAATGTGTGTAACAATACTGCCATACTTACTTTGTTCACTTGCTGGATACGTCATTATGATCGTATTTGCTACTTCATTTCCAAAGAAAAACTTTTTGTACGTAATTAGCCCATTTTGTTCATAAGAAAGAACATACCAGTTGGCTGTTAGTCTTTTATAAGCTATGTTAACTGGAATAGAGTTCAAATCTTCATTATAGTAAGTTTCAATTGTTTCGTTTTCACTTATAATATTCGTATGGTTACCATAGGCAGTAACTTCAAAATCTTCGCTATAAAACCTTACGCCATCTCCATTGGTTGGGGGAGGGGCCATCTTTAAGTTGCTTGGTACTTTTAAGGAAAATCCATAGCGTTCATTTGTATAATGCTGATAGGAAATAGATTTTTGCTTTGATTCTTTTTTCTTTTCTTTCTCCCTTTCTTTCTCCCTTTCTTTTTCATCATTAGTACTGTTACTAAGTTGTTCATTTTCATCTGCTTCACTTGTAGCAAGTTCAATTTGTTTTATCAATTCATTCACTTTAGATTCATAGACGTTAAGTATTTCGTTAGAGGAAATAGTAGCTTGTAAATGTTGTAACTCTTTTTCAGCTTCACTCATATTATTTTTCTTCAATAATTCGTTAATAAAGGTTATTTTCTCCTCAACTGAAGAGGTTTGGTTATTCTCTTCCATTATTTGTTTTCTTAGTGTTTCAGCTTCATCCTGAACGGTTTTTAAACCATTTTGTTCATTTATGACAACATCTAGCGACTTAATAGCAGACTCATAATCTTTTTCCTTATAAGCCTGTTTAGCTCGTTCCATATTTGTTGCTTGATCAAAGTAGCTTGCTGCGTCTCGATCACCTTCTTTTTCATTTAAGGCAAGCTCAAAGTAAATGGCAGCCTGATGGTAATTTTTTTGCCCAAGCTCCTTCATCCCTTGATCGATAGCATGCTGATAATTTTCGTTAGAACACGAAGCAAGAAAAGTAATAAGAGCAAGTAGTACGATTAAACTTTGTAGTTTCATGTTTTCCATTCCTTTAGTAAATTTATTCTCATATTATATCAAAAATTTGTTTTTACTTAATGGTAGAATTTGGTTTTTGGTGCCTGGCACCACCCGACTTTTCTTGTTTCATAGACTTTTATTTCACAGAAAAACCCCCTGATTGTACAGGAGGTTTTTCATTTCAGGATGAAGTTTTACTTTCACTCTCTTTATCATTTTTGTCACTTTTAAATAAATTTTTAGAAACAACATTTAATTTGTTTAAAAACCGATTAAACCCAAATCCAACAAAAAATGCAATACTGATTTGAGCAAGTGGTGCATCTTTGTAGTCAATAAATTCAACTAAAAATAAACCACTTTGAATAAGTGTAACAGCGATAACAGCTGTGCCTGTAGCAAATATTGGATAAAAAATATACATAATCCATTCTCGATAGTCGGTTAATCCATCTTTCATATAGTGAGAGCAAAACATATAAAGATGTCTTAGTGAACCACCAATTGCTCCCGCAAAGAAATAATATAAAAAAATCTCTATATCAGAAATGATTGGAAACCATTTTTCTAAAATACCAGTCCACAACGCACCTACTGCCAGAAAGCTTCCAAAAAACAAGAAGGAAAGATAAGTCAGAATCAGCGTCTTTAGCCACCACTTCACACCGCTCACCCCTCTGTTCTAATACGTTATCTTATGAGGGAATGGGCGAGTGGTGCATGTACGTCGAGTGACAGGCACCACCCGATTTTTCTTGTTTCACATTATGTTCAATCATTTTGTTTTACTCTTGTTTTACCTTTACCATGTCCAAAAAGAAGTCAATATGCTGATCCAACCGTCTTTCTACTTCAGTGGTGTCCTTACCATCAAACTTTAGGATGTTATATTCAGCTAGAAGAGAAAAGGCTGGATATTGGTATTCAACTGCAAGTAACCTTGGGTCTACCGGCTTAATCCTATTCATTTCGATCAATTTTTTAAAGACAATTTCAAGGAAATCAATTGTTGATTGAAAGAAATCGGTTAGGATGATGTCCCGAGCCATTGGTTCACGGAATTGCTCAACTTGTAGAACTCTCCACATTTTCTGGGCATGAACATTTTCCATATATGTTTTAAAATTTCTGTGTCCTGCCTTAAAAAAAGCATCTGTAGTTGAATTGTTTAAAATCTCATCCAATGCTTCAAGAGGAGGCATTGTTTTTGAAAAATCTGTACGAAAATGAGTAAGGATGGATTCAAGAATTTGCTCCTTATTTTTAAAATGATTATAAAGAGAGCTTTCCTTTATACCGACAGTTCTTGTTATTTCTCTTATTGATACAGCACTATAGCCTTTTTGTGAAAAAAGATCTAACGCCGTTTCAAATATTTTATCCTTTGTGTTTTTAGTCATTTTACACACCCTTAAAATTAGTTGGAAAAAAATGTTGCAACATTTCAAGCTAAACCATATAATGACATTGTACACTAACGTTCGTTAGTTTTCAATGGAGGGATAAATATGCTTTCAATTCAATCATATATGAACAAGCGTCCTAAATTTTCTGGTGTTATTTCGATCTCAAAGGGTAATGAAATAATCTATGAAGGGGCATTCGGACTATCAAACAAAGAAAAGGAGATTGAGAACAGGATCCATACAAAATATCCAGTGGGGTCCATGTTAAGCAAACCATTAACAGCCGTTGCAACATTTCAGCTGATCGAAAAAGGGAAATTGTCTATCCATCAGCCAATCGATGAGTTCTTTCCTTTCTATAAAAACAAGGGTATTACTATTCATCATTTATTAAACCATACATCAGGAATTCCAAACTTACTCATGTTAAGAAAGCAGTTAAAATGGGATCAAGATTACACTCAGAAACAAATACTTGAGACACTTCAGCAACATAAATTAAATTTCTTACCAGGTCAAAAAATCACATATAACAACACTGGATTTTTTATGTTAGGACTCATCATTGAGAAAGTTACTGAATTGAACTACCACGAATATATTAGAAAATACATTTTTAAGCCAGCAAACATGAAACAAACGGGCTTTCTACATGAAGAGATAGAAGACGTGGCAACCAATTATATAAATCAAATGTCAGGACCATATGTGAGTCCATCACTTTTATTTGCTTGTGGTGATGCTGTCTCAACCATAGAAGATGTTCATTTGTTTCACGAAGCCCTTAAATCGGAACTCCTTTTAACTAATAACTCTATAGAACAAATGCAAACACCAACTTATGAAGGAAAATTTATTACAATGGGCTATAGCTGGTTCATCAAACAACTCTTTGGTAAGAAAAGTGTTTCACATGGAGGTTCACACCCAGGTGGATATACAACACATGTTGAAAGATATCTAGATGACGATATTACGATTGTCATTTTAAGTAATGATATGACATCCCATAAAAAGCTTACGATGAAAGAGCTTGGAGGAACACTTATTAGTAGAGAAATAGCATCCATATTATTTAATCAAAAACTGCGTCATTGGCAGAAATTTTTTTGAATCGTCAACTAACAAACGTTAGTTTTTGGCGTCGAAAGCAAAGGAGGCAAGTACTGTGTTTCAACAACTAAAAGGTGGATATGTTAAACCCTATAGAAATTCTGATAAGAACAATGTTACAAAATTAGAAAAACGAACGTTGGGTAATGTAACGCAATGGATTACAATCCGTGGAAAACATAAAGACCTACCAATCTTACTTTTTTTACATGGAGGACCAGGAAGCCCACAAACAGGAGCACAAATGTACTATAATGCTGATCTGGAAGATGACTTTCTTGTTGTAAATTGGGATCAAAGAGGATCAGGGAAATCTTATTCTCCCGAGGTAACACCTGAGAGTATGAATGTAGAACAATTGCTTTCAGATTGCTATGAGCTCGTCAAATATCTAACTAAACAATTTCGACAAAAGAAAGTATTCCTTATGGGACATTCTGTCGGAGCGGTGCTTGGATTATTATTTGTACAAAAGTTTCCTGAGTTAGTAGAGGCCTATGTAGGAATAAACCAGCCAGTGAAACGTGATGAGGAAGAAATAAGATCGTACCAATTTGCTTTAAGCATGGCTAAAGCAAAGAATCATAAAAAAGCCATTTTGCAATTAGAACGAATTGGTTCTCCAAAGAACGGTTTCTATCATTCAGTAGATGATTTAGTCACGCAACGAACATGGCTGACAAAATTTAATGGTGTTACGTATAAATTAAAAGCTGCTTCTGTTAATATTCACTACATTTTAAGTTCTCATTTAACTTTGAAAGAAAAGCTCTCGTTTATGAAAGGATTTGGTTTTTCATCAACACATCTTTGGGATGAATTAACTAAAATCAACTTTTTTCATCTTGTTTCAGAGGTGAATGTTCCTGTTTATTTTATTGCAGGAAAACATGACAGAATTGTGTTTAGTGATCGATTAAAGGAATATTATGACTTTCTAAAAGCACCAAAAAAGGAAATATACTTTTTTGAGGAATCAGGACATTATGCATGTTTTGAAGAAGCAAATAAATTTAATCTCATTATGAAAGAAGTGAAAAATAATCACCTGATTAAACTAAATAAAATGGAGGTTATTTAATGAGAGCACACTATATATGTAAAGTATGCGGAGTACAGCATGAAGCTACACATCAACCACCAGGTATATGTAAGATTTGTAGTGACGAACGACAATACGTTCCATTAACTGGACAAAAGTGGACAACATTAGAGGAGCTAAAGCAAGAAGGCTTTCATAACGAATTTGTGGAAATAGAGCAAGGTTTATGGAGTATTCGCACATATCCGCAAGTAGGTATTGGTCAAAAAGCATATTTGATTAGGACTGATGAAGGAAATATACTTTGGGATTGTATTACTTATTTAGATGAGAAAACAATTAACAAAATAAACGAACTTGGTGGATTACGAGGGATTGCCATTTCTCACCCTCATTATTATAGTACGATCATTGAATGGGGGAATGCATTTCAATGTCCAATCTATATCCATGAAAAAGATCTTGATTGGGTAACGAGAACTTGTTCGCTCATTCATTTCTGGAACGGGGATAGCCTTGAATTAACCAAACATATTTCTCTCATCCATGTAGGAGGACATTTTGAAGGTAGCTCCGTTTTGCTATGGACACTTGGTTCGAATAAAAAAGGTACATTACTCGTAGGTGATAGCATCTATATTGTACCTGATCAAGGGTGGGTGAGCTTTATTTATAGTGCACCAAATCATATACCGTTGTCTGCTAGGGTGGTAAATAATATTAAAATGAGCCTAGAAAACTATGATTTTGAAGCTATTTATGGTGCTTTTGATCACAAGATCGTGAAAGACGGCAAGAATTCATTAATAAAATCTGCTGATCGATATATTCATTTTTTAAATAGCTAAAAAACAGATCGTTTGAATTGGCGATTTTCAACAACTACAATATATATGAATGAAGAACAGGCCTCTTTATGAAATATTAAAATGAATAGACCCCATGATACACTCACTATAGAGGCACAAAAAGTACCTCTTTAAAAAAAATGAATAATTTACCAACAAAGTACTTTACATAGGGTAGGGGGGTATGGTAGATTATATTTATAAGGAGGTTATGTTAATGTGTGAAGAACAAAATGAGATGTTAGAGGTTGAAGTTTGTTGCTCCGGACAACATTCTGAAAGGGAAAGCCATCATTCAGAAAAAGTAAAAAAAACGCTTATTACTAGGTTGAACCGAATTGAAGGACAAATTCGAGGTATTAAAGGATTGGTTGAAAAGGATACTTATTGTGATGATGTGATTACCCAAATCTCAGCTGTTCAGTCTGCATTAAATAGCTTTTCCAAAGTATTATTAGAAACTCATTTGAAAAGTTGTGTAACAGAAAGAATTAGAGCAGGAGATTTTGAAATTGTTGATGAATTGCTTGTAACCATTCAACGATTAATGAAAAAATAATAATAGAGGAGAGAAAAAATATGCAAAAAATCATCTTAACAGTTAATGGAATGTCTTGTGGACACTGCGTGAATTCTATAGAAGGAAATGTTGGAAAATTAAATGGTGTTTCACAGGTAAAAGTTCATTTAAATGAAGGAAAAGTTGAATTAGAATTTAATCCAGAAGTTGTTTCATTAGACACAATAAAGGAAACAATTGATGATCAAGGATACGATGTAGTATAAGAAAAACTAAATAAAGACGGTGAAACGTGCTTTTATCAGTGCACGTTTCCTTTTGAAAGTAAATATACCACTGTAGGGTATATAGGAGGACGACGATATGACGCAGGAAATAAAAGAAGCTGTTCTGCCAATTACAGGTATGACCTGTGCTTCATGTGCAGTTCGAATTGAAAAAGGACTAAAAAAAGTAGAAGGTGTAGAAGAAGCAAACGTAAATTTCGCTCTTGAAAGAACATCGATCAAATACAACCCTAGTGTTGTTAGAATAGAAGACTTTAAAAAGAAAATAAATGACCTGGGCTACGAGGTAGTTGAGGAAAAAGTGGACTTAGCTATTATCGGCATGACTTGTGCTGCTTGTGCAACTAGGATTGAAAAAGGCTTAAACAAAATTGAGGGTGTAACAAATGCAACCGTCAACTTAGCGTTAGAAAGCGCAACAGTCACCTATAATCCTTCACAAACCGGAACAAAGGAAATGATTGAAAAGATTGAAAAACTTGGATATCAGGCGAGTGAAAAAGGTGAGCAAAAGGAAGATGTTGCAGATCTAAAAGCGAAGGAAATTGAAACTCAACAAGGAAAGTTTTTCTTTTCCCTTATCTTATCCATTCCCCTTCTTTGGGCAATGGTCAGCCACTTTAGCTTTACATCATTTATTTATTTACCTGATATGTTTATGAATCCATGGGTACAGCTAGCCTTAGCAACACCTGTTCAATTTATCGTAGGAAAACAGTTTTACGTAGGAGCTTATAAAGCATTAAGAAATAAAAGTGCCAACATGGACGTTCTTGTTGCGCTAGGAACATCAGCTGCGTATTTTTATAGTTTATATTTATCGATCGTTTCAATCGGAAGTGAAGCACATATGATCGAGCTTTATTATGAAACAAGCGCAGTCTTAATTACATTGATTATTTTAGGTAAGTTGTTTGAAGTTCGTGCAAAAGGGCGTTCATCTGAAGCAATCAAAAAGCTAATGGGTCTTCAAGCGAAAACAGCGACTGTTTTCCGTAATGGAGTGGAACAAGAGGTTGTACTAGAAGACGTGGTAGTTGGTGACATTCTGTATGTTAAGCCTGGTGAAAAGGTTCCAGTTGACGGAGAAATTATCGAAGGACGTTCGGCACTAGACGAATCAATGCTAACTGGTGAGAGTGTTCCAGTTGATAAAACAGTTGGTGACTCTGTCATCGGAGCAACTCTTAACAAAAATGGATTTTTAAAAGTGAAAGCAACGAAGGTCGGTCGTGACACAGCACTTTCACAAATTATTAAAGTGGTGGAAGAGGCTCAAGGTTCGAAAGCACCAATTCAACGTTTAGCGGATCAAATCTCAGGTATTTTTGTCCCAATCGTTGTAGCAATTGCCTTTCTCACATTTTTTGTTTGGTTTATCTGGATTACACCTGGAGACTTTGCCGAAGCCCTTGAAAAATTAATTGCCGTGCTAGTGATTGCTTGTCCTTGTGCACTTGGATTGGCAACACCAACATCAATTATGGCTGGATCAGGTAGAGCAGCAGAGATCGGTGTTTTATTTAAAGGTGGAGAGCACTTGGAAATGACTCACAGATTAACGACTATACTTTTAGATAAAACAGGAACGGTTACAAATGGAGCACCAATTTTAACTGATGTTTTAGTTGAGAAGCATGTCAATGAAGAGGAATTTTTACAACTAGTTGGAACGGCTGAAAAGCAATCTGAACACCCACTTGCTGAGGCGATTGTAACTGGAATTAAGGAAAAGAATATTGAACTGTCTGATGTTGAAGAATTTGAGGCGATACCAGGCTACGGTATAAAAGCAAAAGTAAACAATCAAACTATATTAGCTGGTACGAGAAAATTAATGAAAAAATATAATATAAACATTAAACAGGCTCTACCAACTATGGAGAATCTTGAAGAAAGCGGTAAAACGGCGATGCTGATTGCCATTAACAATCAATATGCCGGTTTAGTAGCTGTTGCTGATACAATTAAACCTACCTCAAAAGAAGCAGTAAAACGTCTAAAAGAAATGGGCTTAGAAGTTGTCATGATAACTGGTGATAACGAACGAACAGCGAAAGCAATTGCAACTGAAGCCGGAATTGATTCTGTTGTAGCAGAGGTGCTGCCGGAAGGAAAAGCGGAAGAAGTGAAAAAACTGCAGAAGGAAGGAAGAATCGTTGCAATGGTCGGCGATGGGATCAATGACGCACCAGCACTGGCGATCGCTGATATAGGAATGGCCATTGGAACAGGTACAGATGTTGCAATGGAAGCAGCGGACATTACACTTATTCGTGGAGATTTAAATAGCATTGCTGATGCTATCTTTATGAGTAAAAAAACAATCAGAAATATTAAACAAAATCTATTCTGGGCATTTGCTTATAATTCACTCGGTATACCAATAGCAGCATTAGGCTTCCTTGCCCCATGGTTAGCAGGAGCAGCAATGGCATTCAGCTCAGTATCAGTTGTTTTAAATGCGCTACGCCTACAAAGAGTAAAACTATAGTGATAAGGAGAACCAAAAAATGAAAAAATGGATCCTTTCAGCAGTCATTTATCTAGGTATTGTAATTATTGGCTACTATATATATGATGCGATGTTTTTAGAGGAAACGAAAGTTGATACACATGCTGAAGAACATAAAACAGAAGTAACAACTGAACATAATACCCATGCTACAACGGAAAATGAACATTCGGAATCAGAGCATGAACATGGAGCTAACACAGAAACAGAAAGTGAAGTTAACGTAACCATTAAAGAAGTTGAGGATAAAATGGTTTTAAACTTAAAAGATCTTACAGGTAAGCCTGTAACAAACTTAGAAGTAAATCATGAAAAGCTTTTACATTTAATCGTTGTTGATGAGCATTTAGATCAGTATTACCATCTCCACCCTGAGGAAACTGCACCAGGTCAATTTGAAGTGAAAAATGAACTGGAAGAAGGAACATACAAGGCATTTGTCGATATAAAACCCAAAAATTTAGATTATCAAGTTCAACCAATTTCCATTAAAGTAGGAAATCCTGTTGAAGATGAACATCATCATGGTTCATTAACAGTTGATCCACTACTTGAAAAGACAGTTGAAGACAACAAAGTGTCACTGTCAACAACACCATTAGTGATAAATGAGCCAGTTACATTAACATTTGATGTTCATGGTGCAAATTTAGAAACCTACCTCGGCGCTCTGGGGCATGTTGTTATCTTGGATGAAGAAGCACAACAATACTTGCATGTTCATCCACTTGAAGGAGACACACCGGTGTTTGAAACACAGTTTACTAATCCTGGAATATATAAAATATGGGCTGAGTTTCAAATGAATGGTGAGGTGAAGATCTTTCCATTTGTTGTAGAAATAAAATAATATGAGAATGATAAAAAGACTGTTCGGTCGTATAGGATTGAGCAGTTTTTTTATCGGAAATTTAGAGGTTTAAAGTGATTAGTAATAGAATGATATAATCATCAAACTTTAAAGTGTAGTTCAATTAGAGCATGTAAGGCTTATAAAAGTTTGCAGGCAAGTCATTTTAAACACAAAGAAATGGAGCCTTAATATGAAAAAAGTAAAAGTTTATCATTATGATGCATTCAGTTCACAACCGAACAAAGGGAACCCGGCAGGCTTTGTCTTAAATGGTGAAGATTTTACAGAAGAAGAAATGGTGCAAATCGCTGCAAAAGTTGGTTTTAATGAAACAACCTTTCTATACCAATCTAATGTGGCAGATCTTAGATTACGATATTTTACACCAGGTCATGAAATGAATTTATGCGGCCATGCCACAATGGCGTCAATCTATGCATTAAAAACAATGGATTTACTTCCGCAAAAAGATCATTTAATGATTGAAACAAAAGCAGGAGTTTTACCTATAAAAGTTCTTTCAAACAATGAAGATGTACAAATTTCAATGAAACAAGCTACACCTCAATTTATCGAATTTAAAGGTTCTCAAGATGATTTAGCTAAGTCAATCAATATAGATGCTAAGGATATTGCGAATGATTTACCAGTAGTGTACGGTAGCACAGGTATTTGGACACTGCTAGTACCAATTAAAAATCTTGAGGCCTTTCATAAAATGAAACCAACTAACAAATTGTTCCCGACTATTTTAAAAGAAATGCCAAAAGCATCCATCCATCCTTTTTCTCTTGAAACCTATGACCATACTGCTGATATGCATGCTCGACATTTTTCATCTCCATATTCGGGAACGATTGAAGACCCTGTAACAGGGACGGCATCAGGAGTTATGGGAGCCTATTATTCCAGATACATTGATAAGTTAAGTGATCAACTCGATCTGTTAGTTGAACAAGGACAGGAAATGGATAAAGATGGACGAGTACATGTTACAGTAACAAAAAAACAAGATTCCCATGAAGTTGAGATCACTGGGACAGCGAGATTTGTAAAAGAATTTGATCTTGTCATTTAATTGGAGACTTGGAAATTTGTAACGTATCAAAGTACTTAGGACTAAATTGACAAAGAATAAAAAGTAGAAACATTTCATCATCACATGCATATAGTAGAAGAACTTCATTTAAGGGTGTGAACAATGGATCATCGACAAACTGTTGAGTTGGTTGAGGAGCTTTTGCAGTCACGTATTAATGAAATCCTTCTAAAGAATGAAGCAGAGTATTTCGATAAACTTCCAGGATTGGTAGAAGCATTGAAAATGATTAAAGAACGATTCTCCAACATATAAGATTGTCCAGGGCCAACTAAGGCCCTTTATTTATGAAAACATTTACAAAAATTCAATAAAATAGATTGCGAAATTTAGTTAATTGTAGAAAAATAGAGGGAGAAACGTGTTGAGAGGAGATAAGCACTTGAACGAATTACATAACAGATTGTACCCTTTATTAAAAAGCTTTACGGAAAAAGGACCATCAGGCTGTTCCCTTCAGGTTATGCATCAAGGAAATACGATCTATAAAGATTATGTTGGTTTTGCTAATAAAGAAGATGAAATTGCGATAAATGAAGATACAATTTTTCGCATTTATTCCATGACTAAGGTTGTCACGTGTACAGCAGCACTTATGCTATATGAGCGAGGTCTTTTTTTATTAAATGACCCACTTGAAAAATACTTACCAGAATTTAAAGATATGAAGGTATATCATAAAGATGAAACCGGCAAGGTTACTGTAATACCAGCATCAAGATCAATCTTAGTAAAAGATTTATTTACAATGACTTCTGGACTTACGTATGGTGGAGAAGCAAATGAAACCGAAAAACAAGTTGCTAAAACGTTTCAGCAATTACAAGAAAAGGGTGAAAAATTAACAAATCGCCGTTTATCAGAAGTCCTTGCTGCCATTCCACTTGCCTTTCAACCTGGAGCCCAATGGCATTACGGTCTAAGCCATGATGTGTTAGGGGCACTAATCGAAGTACTTTCAGAAAAAACACTAGGACAGTTTTTTCAAGATGAAATCTTCACTCCACTAGGAATGGAGGATACATTTTTTAGAATCCCTGATAACAAAATGCATCGATTTGCAGCTCTCTATAATCGTAATGAAGATGGAACTCTGATTAAAAATGACAAAATGGATGTTCAATTTGAACCATTATCAGAGCTTGAATCTGGTGGTGGTGGTTTACTGTCAACATTAGGAGATTACAGCCGTTTTGCTCATATGCTTGCAAACGGTGGAGAATTTGAGGGAGTTAAAGTGATTGGAGAAAAAACAATTTCTTTAATGACAAAAAATCACCTAAATGATGAACAAGCTAAAACATATAATTGGGACTATTTAGCTGGATACGGCTACGGACTCGGTGTTCGGACTATGATGGATTCGGCAAAAGGTGGAAGCAATAGCTCGGAAGGGGAATTTGGATGGTCAGGATTAGCTGGTACGTGGGTATTAATTGATCCACAAGAAAAGCTATCAGCTGTATATATGCAGCAAATGATACCAAACTTCGAAGCTTATCATCAGCCTAGGTTGCGAAATGTGATTTATGGAGCAGTAAAGTAGATGAAAGTTGCCTGTAATCGAATACGATTACAGGTTTTTTCCGTAACTAGTGTTTTAAAATAAATTGACCTGATATAACATTAACCTGTATCTATCTTTAATTAATTCCGAAATAAAAAAAGCTATATTATAAAGCTAAAAACTGGTAAAATAGTATTTATGTAAAATTTTCTAAATTTTGTTGACAGTATGTATGAAATTGATTTATTATACAAAGCGTAACGATTTCGATTTGTGTAATATAACTATAGAAATCTACATAAAAATAAATTTTGTTAATTAAATCGTAACAATTTCGTTTAAAGCACATAACGTGAGGAGATGTCTTATGAAAGCTACATTTTTGTCTATCTTTATTGGAATCGTATTAATGCTGTCAGCATGCTCTAACTCGAGCACAAATAGTAAGGAAGCAGCAAACGAAGCCCAAGAAAAATCGTTAACTTTTTTGTTTAATTTTCCTACAAGCACACTTGATCCACACCAAGACGATAATAGTACAACGGTACGAGCTGGAATCACTGAAACTTTAGTCAAGTTAAATGAAGATTTGGAGCTTGAACCTTGGCTTGCAAGTGAGTGGAAAGCAATTGATGAATTAACATGGTCATTTACCGTTCAGGAGGGAGTATTGTTTCAAGACGGAACAACATTAGATGCAGAAGCTGTGAAACAATCGTTTGAGCGTGGAATCAACGTTAGTGAATCAATGAAGGCAGCTTTAAAGCTAGAGTCTATCTCAACTGATGGAAATTCGGTTATTTTCAAAACAACACAACCTCTACCAGCTTTTCCATCTGAATTAACACATCCGCATACGTCAATTGTTAAGGTAGAAGATGATGAGAAATTGAGAACAGCTCCAATTGGTACAGGCCCTTTTGTTGTTGATACATTTGATTCAGAGGTAAAGGTAGAGCTTACTAAAAATACTTCGTATTGGAATGGAGAACCAAAACTTGATAAAGTAACATTTGGTTTTAATTCAGATGCGAATGCAAGGGCTATGGCTCTTCAATCAGGAGAAGCAGATATCATTTATTATCTACCTTCTGAATTAGCCACCTCTTTAAAGAGTGATAAAAATATTGTAGTCGAATCTGTGAGTAGTTTACGTACCCATTTTATTTCCTATAACATGAACAGCTCTGAAGTTGCCGATGAAAATGTCCGTCAAGCCTTGGATTCTTTATTTGATCGTGAAGCAGTTGCCAATGACTTAATGGGAGGAATGGCTGTACCAGCAGGTGGTCCGTTTAATCCTGACTTTCCGTTTAGCATGAAAGCAGATCCCGTTAAATATGATTCTAGTCATGCAAAGAAGCTGCTTGAAGCAGCTGGCTATAAGGAAGTTAATGGTGTAATGGAGAAAAATGGAGAACCATTGCAACTAGAGATGATTACCTATCAATCAAGACCAGAGCTTCCACTTATTGCACAGATGCTTCAATCGAATGCAAAGGAAATAGGTGTTGAGATCAACATTAAATCTGTTGAAAATATCGATGAGTACTTATCAACAAATGAGGAATGGGATATTGCAACATACAGTAATTTAACAGCTCCACGTGGAGATGTTGGATATTTCCTCAATTCTGCCTATTCACTTGATGGTGCTCTAAATATTGGTGAAATTAATGATCCAGAAATTAATGAAATTTTAACAGAGCTAAATAAAACAACAGATGTTGAGAAACGTAACGATGTTGGGAAACAGGTTGAAAACATGACACAGCAAAAAATTTATCAATCTTATATCGTTCACCCAATGATCACTGTTGCTATGAATAAAGATGTAAAAAACTATTCAGTTTCAAAACAAGAATATTATTTAATAACAAATCAATTGGATGTAGAATAACGTGATTCGATATCTTTTATCAAAAATTATACAAATTATTGTCGTATTACTTTGTCTTTCGTTTTTGAGCTTTGTGTTCATTAAATTAGCTCCCGGAGATCCTGTAAAGGCAATGTTGGATATTGATGAAGTATTGATTACAGAAGCAGAAATTGAGGATATAAGATCGGAGATGGGCTTTGATCAGCCCATCTTTGTTCAATATGGAATGTGGCTTAAACAGGCGATTAAGCTAGATTTTGGGGAATCGTATTTAACAAACCGACCTGTTTTGAGTGAAATACAGGACCGTTTACAAGCTTCTCTTGAACTGATGGGAGGGGGAATGCTTGTTGTTATCTTAATATCGATTCCATTAGGGGTTTGTTCAGCTGTTTATCAATCAAAATGGATTGATCATCTTGGACGAATTTTTGCTTTTTTCGGAGCTTCCATTCCAAGCTTTTGGCTGGGACTTCTATTAATCTATTTCTTTAGTGTAAAGTTGAAGGTTCTTCCGTTTATCGGTAATAATGGTGCCGAAAGCCTTATTCTCCCATCCCTTACATTAGGACTTGCAATGTCTGCTGTTTACGCAAGGCTATTGAGAGCAGCAATGCTTGAAACAATGAATAAGCCATATATTAAGGCTTTGAGAATGAAAGGCATTCGTGAAAAAAGCCTAATTTTTAAATACTCTTTACGTGAGAGCATGATACCAGTTGTTACGATGTTTGGTATGAGCCTTGGGAACTTATTGGCTGGGGCAATTGTTGTAGAAATTTTATTTTCATGGCCTGGGTTAGGAAAAATGGTCGTTGAAGCCATCATGAATCGAGATTATCCGTTAATCCAAGCTTATATTTTACTTTCAGGCATTTTTGTCATGAGTATTAATTTAATTGTTGACCTATCGTATTATCTTTTAGACCCAAAATTAAGAAGAAAGGAGCAAAGGGCGTGATAACGGATGTATTACATCTTAAGAAGAAAAAGCGAAATCTATTTATTCAAACGGGTGTACTATTACTCATCTTGATTATGCTCCTTTTTTTCTTATCTTACCTATTTAATCCACATGATCCATTAAAAGTAAGCACTGGTGAACGATTGCAGTCGCCTAGTATGGAGCATTTACTTGGAACAGATCAACTAGGTCGTGATATTTTAGCGAGGTTAACAGAAGGTGCCATCTACACATTGGGGATATCGGTTTTATCCATCTTTGTTTCTTTATTGATTGGCTTACCAGTTGGTGTTCTTTCAGGCTACTTCGGGAAAAAAATAGATCAATTATTCATGAGAGTTATTGATACGTTTGTTGCGTTCCCAGATTTTTTACTGGCAATCGCGATAACAGGATTACTTGGTCCTGGGATTTGGAATGTGATGATTGCGATTATTTCAGTAAAGTGGGTAGGCTATGCTCGCTTAACACGTAGTATTGTTCTTACTGAAAAGCATAAGGACTATATTACGATGTCAGCTTTTAGTGGAAGTTCCGTTTGGAAAATCATGACCCTGCATTTATTCAAACATATCCTTCCACAAGTGATTGTTTTAGCATCATTAGATATAGGGAAAATTATTCTTCTTATTTCTTCCCTATCGTATATCGGGTTAGGAGCACAACCACCACTGCCAGAGTGGGGAGCAATGTTAAATGAAGGAAGGTTATATTTTCAAACATCTCCAAGCTTAATTATTTTTCCCGGTCTAGCGATCATGCTTGTTGTTATGGCCTTTAATCTAATAGGAGATGGCTTAAGAGATAAACTAGATGTTCAATCTAACAGAAAGGAGTAGCTTTTATATGAATGTTCCTCTTTTAGAGATGAAAGAATTAAGTATCGAAATAAAACATACAAATCAAACAATCATTCAATCTCTCTCGTTTACTATATATTCTGGAGATATGGTAGGCATTGTTGGGGAAAGTGGGAGTGGAAAGAGTGTTACCGCACAGGCAATTTTAGGCTCCATTCCTACGTCGTTTAATATGAATGGCTCCATATTATTTGAGGGACAATCGATTTCTTTTCAGAAAAAAAACAAGTTGATTGGGACTGAAATTTGTTATATTCCTCAAGACTATTCAAACGGCTTTTCACCTTTCTTTAAAATAGGCTCTCAAATGGATGAACAATTGGCCACACATACTTCTTTATCAAAAAAACAGAGAAGGAAAAGAATTCTTGACATGCTAGAAAGAGTACAACTACCGGCTGAAAAAGTTTATTCATCTTATCACTTTGAACTTAGCGGCGGGCAGTTACAACGAGTAGTTATTGCTTCTGCCATGATTCTTAATCCGAAGCTTCTCATATGTGATGAGATTACAACCGCATTAGACCCTAAAAATGCTGACCAAATTATGCAGCTTTTAAATGATTTGCAAACACAATACAATACCGCAATTATTTTTATTAGTCATCAGCTTCATCATGTGATGAACTATTGTGATCAACTTGCTGTTATGTATGGTGGAGAATGGATGGAATACGGTCTAACAAATGAGATTAAAAAGAACCCTACACATCCGTATACAAAACTACTTTTGAATACAATCCCAACGTTTAAGGCAGATGCTGAATATCTTCAACTTATTCCTGGAGAACCTGGTGAAGTGAATCGTGAAGGCTGTCCATTTGCAACAAGATGTCCTTATTGTGAACCCGTTTGCCTTCATTCACAAGTTACATTAAAGGGAACACCCCTTCATCAAGTAGCTTGTCACCTTGTGAATACGAAAGAAGGAGAGGGAACGACAAGTGACTCTATTAAAAGTCCAGTCTATATCTAAAAACTACGGTAAACTACCCGCTCTTGACAATATTTCTTTTTCTATAAGTGAAGGAACAGCGTTAGGAGTTGTAGGGGAGAGTGGGAGTGGCAAAAGTACTCTTATCAAGAGCATATTAAGTATGGAAAGCATCCATTCCGGTCGGATTCTTTTTTTAAATCAAGATATTCATAAGTTAAAAGGTAAGCAGAAAAGAGAGTTGTATAAAGATATTCAAATCATTATGCAGGATCCTTCTACTTCATTGAATGCTAAGCTTCCAGTATGGAAAAGTATGGTTGAACCAATAAGTAATTTCCGTGATCGAAAAGATACCTTATACCCTAATCTTTCTTTATTTGACATTGCCAAAAAGGTTGGCAAAATGGTTGGATTAAAAGAGGAGCACCTTACTAAATATCCTCATGAGCTTAGCGGTGGTCAAAAGCAACGGGTTTCTATTGCTAGAGGGATTAGTCTTCATCCAAGATTACTTATATTAGATGAGCCCACCTCAAGCCTTGATGTTTCCATTCAAGCTCAAATTCTAATGCTGTTAAAATCTCTTAAAAAAGAATTGCAAACTTCATTTTTATTTGTTTCACACGATCTAAAGGCTGTACGTTTTTTATGTGATGAGATAGTAGTTTTAAAAGAAGGAAAGCTATTGGAACGCTTTTCTTCCGACGATATATTACAAGAAGAACGTCATGATTATACAAAACAACTAGTAAGGTATACTGCTTTATAAAGCTAGCTAAGAAGGAGAAAGTAATGAAATCTGTGTTAACTTCAGCTCCTTTACATAAAGGGAGCATTTTTACACATCGTGAATACTTAACATTAGCAATTCCCCTGATCATATCAGGGATCTCTACACCAATTTTAGGTGCTGTTGATACAGCTGCTGTAGGAAGATTGCCTGATGCATCAGCAATTGGTGCAGTAGCACTTGGAGCTGTTATATTTAATACGATGTATTGGTTGCTTGGTTTTTTACGCGTAAGTACAACAGGACTTACCTCACAAGCAAATGGGGCAAATGATGCTAAGGAAATGGCTTTAGCTTGTTTACGTCCTATGTTTTTGGCTGTACTTATAGGATCGTTATTTATCATTTTACAGATTCCGATTTTAAAGCTCTCACTCTACTTATTTGGTACCTCAGAATCAGTAGGAGACCTTGTTTCTACTTATTTTTCGATTCGAATTTGGGGAGCTCCTTTTGCCCTTTTAAATTATGTTTTGATTGGATGGCTGATGGGGTTAGGTAAGGTAAAGCTTTCGTTAAGCACTCAAATTACAATGAATGTGCTAAACATTGTGTTAGATCTCTTATTTGTTCTCGTGTTTGGTCTAGGAGTGGCTGGGGTAGCCTATGCAACGGTAATAGCGGAAATTAGTGCTATTTTTATCGGTCTATTCTTTATGATTCGTACAAAGTTAATTGACTTATCAATGATTCAATGGAGAATCTTAATTGAAAAAGCCCCTTTAGTGAAAATGCTCAAAGTAAATCGAGATTTTTTTCTACGCTCAATTTGCTTGTTAACAATGACAGTTACCTTTACAACAATAGGTGCAAGACTGGGAGAAACAGCATTAGCGGCTAATGCGATATTATTGCAAATTCATTATTTGATGGCCTATTTACTTGGAGGGTTTGCAAACGCTTCTAGTATTGTAGTCGGAAGATCCATTGGTAGTAAGCAGTTTCCTCTTTTCAAGCGAGCGTTATCACTATCTCTATTTTGGGGAACTCTATCAGCTTGTATATTATCGTTAATAATGCTGCTGTTTGATGAGAGTATCTTCAAAATTTTTACATCTATTGAAGAAGTAAACAATGCTGTTATAGAGTTAGGAATTTGGATGGTCATTTATCCAATCGCTGGTTTTTGGGCACTTCAATTGGAAGGGATCTTCGCAGGAGCGACAGATGCTAAATCGGTTCGAAACTCAATCTTCTATGCGTTGCTTGCGTTTGTTATCGTAATCCTCATATATGGTAGAGATATTACTCCACACGAACTATGGCTGTCATTTACTGTGTTTACTTTGGGTCGAACAGTATTTTTATCGATGTATGTTAGGAAGATTGAGAGAAGTAACTTTAGGTAGAATGTTCAATTAGAGAGCATTTTACTTGTGAATATAATGTGTATTGTCCTTCATAGTAGTCTAGTTGAAGGACTTTTTTTGATCTAATAAGTTTAATTTCTTCAGTGTTATTAAACTCACAGGTGTAGCCACTTTTTCTTTCCTCTATCTATCCTAGTAACTATTATAAGCAATTAAACCCATTGTAATTGATACCAAAATATGACACAATTTGATAGATTTCCAGGTAAACTAGTAATAATTGTTATTTTAGATGATAATTCTATTAAAATTGGGTGAGGGTAATATGAGAAATGTGTTTTGGATTTTTTCTGCATTATTAATTATTTATGGACTAGCATCATTGTGGACAAATAGAATAAACATTGGAATTGTATTTATTCTATTTTTGGGAATGATTTGTTTAGTAGTTAGTATTTATTTTAAGAAGTTAAAACAATATGTACAAAAAAGAAAAAAGCTTAAAAGAACGATATTTATTGTTTTATCCATAGGACTACTTACAGCAGCAAGTTTAGAAGCATTACTATTAAGCGGGATGATTGAAAAGCAGCCTAAAAGCGTTGATTATATTCTCGTTTTTGGTGCTGGAGTAAAAAATGGTTCCCCAACCCCAGTGTTAAAAAATCGTTTGCAAAAAGCAATTGACATGCATGGTAAATATCCAGAATCAAGCATAATCGTATCTGGGGGACTTGATACTGGTGAGCAATATACGGAAGCTTTTGTTATGAAGGAATACCTTATTATTAATGGTATACCGGAGCAATTAATAATGATGGAGGATAAAGCAACAAGTACAAAGGAAAATGCTGATTTCAGTCAAAAGCTAATGTCAGGGAAATCACAAGAAGTAATGGTTGTAACTAGTGATTATCATTTATTTCGTGCAAGTTATTATGCAAATAAAGCCGGACTTACTCCATATCGTGCGGGAGCCCCTATTCCACTAAGTATTGTTCCTCTTACACATTTACGAGAAATGATGGGGATAGGGAAAATGTTGGTGGAAGATGTACTTGATTAATCAGGAAGCAAACTTTTGATTTTATTGAATAGGTAAGGCCGCATCTACATGAAAATATTGTGGTTGAAAATGAATAAATCTTTGGGAAAAGGACGTATTACATGAGAAGAAAGTTAATAGTGACCGGTGCATTGATCCTTTCTATTGCACTTTTACTTACAGGTGCATATAAACTAATGAACTTAAGGAATTATCAAGTTTTCGGTGATTTAATAAATAGTGTTCAGACGAAAGAAAAGGTAGTAGCCCTTACTTTTGATGATGGACCAACTGATAAGATTGAGAAGATTTTACCACTATTAGAAGAATATAATGCGAAAGCTACATTCTTCTTAATTGGTAGTGAACTAGAAAAGAATATGGATCTCGGACAAAAGATAGTGAAAGCAGGACATGATATTGGTAATCATACTTATTCCCATGAACGGATGATATTCAAAAAAATGTCATTTATTAAGGACGAAATAACAAAGACAAATGAGTTGATTCGTCAAACTGGATATAGGGGAGAAATTGATTTTCGACCTCCAAATGGGAAGAAATTAATTGCATTGCCATATTACTTAGATAAGGAAAACATTGAGACAATCATGTGGGACCTTGAACCTGATACCTACAATTCATCTCGTTCAGAAAAAATTTCGTATGTGAAAAACAATATAAAACCAGGCTCAATTCTCTTACTTCATCCAATGTACGATGAAGATGAACTACAAACGCTTGAAGGAATTTTAAAATCTTTATCAGAAGAAGGCTATTCGTTTACAACTGTTAATGAATTGCAAAGTATAAACGGGAGCTAAACTAAGAAAATGAAAGAGGAGTAAATACTACAAAGTGTTTACTCCTTTTTATGTATACTAACGTGTGAGGATTTGTATTTATTATCTCCCGGTAGAGTTTTTATGGTGTTCCATGCATCTATCGCATCTTTTCGACGTTTTCCCTTATTGGTCGGATCTTGATAGAAATCTCTTATGAATTGATTATATTCAAATTGTGGCGAGATCTCTTTAGTAAATGAAGGATCTTTTTTGCGTTCTTCTTCTTCATACCAGGCTTTAACGACATCTTTGAATGTTTTCCCAGCATTGTTTTTAAAAAAGTTCTGTATGTAAGTTGAAAAATGAAATTTTTTACCGATTTCTTCTGTGAAAAACTCTCTAATATCTTGGCTGCATCTGTGATTTGAAATAATGACAGTATCCAAAGAGAGAGAATCATATTGCTTTGTTTTTGAACTTTTTTTCTTATGAGCTTTAGGTATAACACCACTTGTTAGAAACATGATAATTCTTTCCATTAATTCTATTTTTGATCCATATGATGGTATACCAACTTCTTTACAGAAAGTAGCGAGCTCTTCTTTTAGCCAATAGTAATTTTTAAAATCCTCTATGTACATTTCTTTACATAACTTTGGTCTCATTCTTTATTTAACTCCTCTTCAAAATAACCACAAAATCGAACTTATGTTCTATTGTATAGAAAATAATGGATTTGTACAAGGGGAAAATAATATATGAAGTTTATTTTTTATGCTATACCACCTTCCATAAGCTATAATAAAATAATAATTATTTTAAGGGGGAACTAATGAATACAAATAGAGAAACATGGTCATCGAAATTTGGTTTTATCATGTCCTCAGCAGGGGCAGCAATAGGACTTGGGGCAATATGGAAATTCCCCTATGTAGCAGGTACGAGTGGTGGTGGAGCTTTTTTATTACTCTTTATTCTGTTTACTGTTCTAATAGGTTTACCGATGCTAATCTCAGAATTTATTATTGGACGTGGGGCTCAAAGTGAAGCTGTTTCCGCTTATAAAAAACTAGCACCAAACAGTTTGTGGACAATTATTGGACCATTAGGAGTGATTGGCTGCTTTTTATTGCTTTCTTTTTACGCAGTAGTTGGAGGCTGGGTGCTAATTTATACGATAATGGCAATCGGTGGCCGTGTGATAGAACCTAATGCAAGTTATCCAGAATTATTTGGTAGCATTACAGGATCACCACTTATTACACTTCTAGGTTTAGCTGTATTTTTACTTATAAACATGATTGTTATATCAGTAGGAATTAAAAATGGGATTGAAAAAGCAAGTAAGTATATGATGCCGATTTTGTTTCTTCTATTTTTAATTTTGGTTGTTAGAGCATTAACATTAGAAGGTGCATTGGAGGGAGTACGATTTTTCTTACAGCCTGACTTTACAAAAATCACTGCTGAATCTGTTCTATATGCACTTGGACAATCCTTCTTTGCATTAGCAGTTGGTTTTTCATGCATGGTTACATATAGTTCCTACTTAGAAAAAAAAGTGAGCATTCCATCCTCTGCAAGTACAGTTGTTGTCATGAATATTCTAGTATCGTTACTAGCAGGTCTCGCTATTTTTCCAGTTGTTTTTGCGTTTGGATTAGAACCAGCTGAAGGTCCGGGGTTGCTATTTATGGTGCTACCTGCTGTTTTTTCGCAAATGCCTTTGGGTGAGTTGTTTCTAGCTATATTTCTTTTGCTTTTCTTATTTGCAACCTTAACATCATCGTTTAGCTTATTAGAAATTATCGTTTCAGCAATCACTGACAATAAAAGGTCAACACGTAAAAGAACAGCATGGCTATCTGGAGTTGTTGTGTTTTTTGCGGGAATTCCTGCAGCATTATCGTTTAGTAAACTACAGAACTTTCATGTTTTCGGAAAAACAATATTTGATGCTACTGATTTCTTGGTTAGTAATATTATGTTACCGTTAGGCTGCCTACTTATTGCTCTTTTTATCTCCATTAAAATGAATAAACAGTTAGTAGAAGCAGAGTTTGGTATAGGTCATTCACTTTCGCCTATCTTATTTAAAGTATGGAGATTTCTAATGAAATGGGTAGTACCACTTACCATTGTTGTTGTATTTTTAAGTACACTCGGTCTTATTTAGTAATAAACATATTAAATAAGACCGATGTCTGTATTCAAAAGGGGTTTGAGGTTTTGAAGTACAAAATTAGAAATAACCGTACTATTCGAACGGCCATTTGCACTTACATTAACAGATAATTTTATTAGTAAAAATTCTTGGAACATTGTAATTGTGTCTCCAAGCATTTTTTATACTAAATTTGAAAAATAAACGGAAAAGTTCCGTTTAAATCGGGAAATACCAACATTTTCGACAAAATAAGGGGAGTTTTTCCGCTTATATGAATCTATTCTTTAGATTTAGTTATATATAGAAGTTAACCGGAATATATCCGCTTATAACGGCTTCTTAAGCACCTACCATATACCTTAAACGGAATTTCTCCGCCTATCAATTCCTATACCTCTACGAACAGTATCTTTTTCTTTTTTGTACTTAAAAAAAGAAGTACTTATTTGTTCTTTTGTTTATAAAGGATATTTTTTTATTGATAAACGATAAAATCATACCTATAATTAATAAGGTAACTGAATTTGAAATACATAATAAGGTGGAGATAAAACTTGTCGGTTTTATTCATTCTGGGTGTTATGGCAATCCTTTTCATGCTGTTTTTCAAGGAACCCATAATAAATTTGTTCGTGATAAATCAAAAAGTAATTAACCCTCTTAAACGTAAACGTTGGTTTCGCAATCCTTGGTTATCGGGTCTTTTTCTATTTTTTATTAATGCTTTTCTCTTTTTGATAACAGGAGTTATTTTGTATGCTTTGACGTTTTTTACGATCCCATTTTTACATTTATTTGTAATTCTATTTGCGGTGATTGTGAGTGTAATTGTATGGAGCATGATCAATTTTGCTTGGGAAGGTACAAAGTTAACCCGTTTGAAAATGGGGGCAGTTGGTAGTAGTTTCTACCTGATTTTAACGATAGTCTTTTTCTATTTTTTAGTTAGATTAGAGCCTCTTTACCCTGGTGAAGATACGTTTATGAGAGCAGTCGGATTCATGTTTGCCATAATTGTTACTTCTGTTGCCTTTGTTACATGTTTTATTATGACTGGTTTATCTAAAAGAAAAAATTTGAACATTTAATTATAAATAAATAATGAAAAAAGGAGCTGCTGAAATAAGCTTGCTCCTTTTTCTATTCATATATGCAACAAATCTAGCATTCTATAAGCTTATTTTTTTAGCACCTAAATAACGTGGCTTCCAATAGGTGTTATTCATATCAGAAATTGTTACACCTGTAGATGAACCAGCATGGATAAATTTATTATCCCCAAGATAAATACCCGCATGTGTTGGACCTGGTGCAGTTGTTGTAAAGAAAACAAGGTCTCCTTTTTGTGGAGAAGAAACGGTTGTTGTTGCTTCCCATATTGTTGCCACTGTACGTGGTATTTTTATTCCTTGTGTGTTATAAACATAACTTAAATAGCCAGAACAATCAAACCCTGTAGGAGTGCTTCCACCCCAAACATATGGAACTCCGATATATTTTTTTGCCTCAGTAATTAATGCTTCTGCATTTAATGTAACAGGTGCAGTAGCTGTTGATCCCGTTAATTTTAGCACTTGTCCCGTATAAATTGAATCACTCGTTAAATTATTATACGTTTTTAGCTGTGTCACGGTTAAACCAGTATTTATAGAAATTTTCCATAGTGTATCACCAGATTGTACGGTATAAGTTGTAGTATTCGTTACCGTAGGAGGTGGTGGAGTAACTGTAGCTTGACCTTCTACGTTTAATACTTGTCCAATGTATATAAGGTCAGATGTTAAGTTATTTAACGTTTTTAAATTTGTTACAGTTGTATTGAAGTTTTTTGCAATTAAAGAAAGGGAATCACCGGATTTTACGGTGTAAGTTGTTATTTCAACTGGTGTTTCATGTGAATGTGGAGCAATTAATGATAATTCTTGTCCAACATAAATGGTAGAGGTCGTTAAGTTGTTATATTGCATAACTTCTTGAACAGATAAGTTATTATTAAAGGATATTTTCCATAAAGAGTCACCGCTTTGAACCTTATATGTTACTTCGTGGGCTGAAGCTGGTTTTGTAAATCCAGTCGAAATGACTCCAAGAGTGGCTATTGTTAAGATAATTTGCTTTTTCAAGCACAACACGCTCCTTGTTGTTAGAATTCTATTTCTGCGCAGCTATAAATTCATCATAACGTGTTGGGAGGTTTGATTATACCTCTAAAAATATGGGATAACTAGAGATTTTATCCAATTGAATGTAAAAATGTAAGCGTTTAACACATTTCTCGACAAAAAAGAAGGATTTTCCAAAACTAATAAGAAATTACATAGTATAAAAATCGAATAAAGGTGATATCGATGAATATATCAAAATTTGTAACACCTGAAATTATCTTTGGTAAAAACTCGATTAAACAAGCGGGTGAGGCATGTTTACGTCTTGGTGCTAAAAAGGTATTAATTGTGAGTGATCAAGGAGTTGCAGTAGCTGGCTGGTTAGATAAAGTTGTTAATCTTTGCAAAGAATCTTGTCTTCCATTTGCCACATATACAGATATTACGATTGATCCAAAGGATACCGAAGTGATAAACGGATGCAGATCTTATATAGAAAACGAATGTGATGCCATTATTGGTGTTGGTGGCGGAAGCGCATTAGATGTGGCGAAGGCTATTGCGATTGTAGCAACAAATGGAGGAGAAATTAAGGATTATGAAGGAATCGATAAAATCGTCCATCCTCTACCACCTATGATCATGATTATGACTACAGCGGGATCCGGATCTGAAGTTTCCCAGTTTTCTGTAATAGTGGATTCAACTAGAAAAAAGAAAATGACAATTATTTCGAAATCACTTGTACCAGACATTGCCATCATTGACCCTCTTACTTTAATGACAAAAGATAGCAGTTTAACGGCTGCAACTGGTATGGATGTTTTAACTCATGCTATCGAGGCTTATGTGAGTATCGCCGCCACACCATTAACAGATGTACAAGCGAAAAATGCACTATCCCTTGTGGCGACTTATCTAAGACCATCTGTTGCATCAAAAACAAATGAAGAAGCAAAGGAAGCAATGGCGATGGCTAGCTTACAGGCAGGACTTGCTTTTTCTAATGCGATTTTAGGAGCAGCACACGCTCTTTCTCATGCGATTGGTGGAAGGTTTCCGTTACCTCATGGGGAAATAAATGCAATACTTTTACCATATGTAATGGATTTTAATTATATTGCAGCGCCAAAAAGATTTATCGATATGGCAGATTGTATGGGAATTGATACAAGAGCGTTTACCCAAAAAGAAGCTGGAAATGCTGCAATACAATATGTAAGAGAGTTATCAGCTGATATCGGAATTCCAAAGCAATTAAGAGAGGTTGGAATTTCTCAAGATATGATTACATCAATCTGTCAAACTGCATTAGAAGATGCATGTATGATAACAAATCCTCGTGATATGAATCTTGAACAAATGAAGCAGTTATTACATCAGGTTTTGTAAGGAGGAAATTCTTTTGCTTGAAGATAAAAACGAGATGATTGCCCTGTTAACAGGTGTTGAATCTTCCAAGAAAAGCTATTATACAGAACTTAAGAAAACAGTTGATATGTTACAAAAGAAAAATATGCAGCTTGAAATAATGAACGAAGTGATGAAGAGTATTAAAATCGATATGACACTAGAAGAGATTTTAAATAATATGGTTGATAAATTAAAAAATATTATACAATTTGATCGATTAAGCTTTTTTCTACTCCAAAATGTAAGCCTTACTTTAATTAACGTTTTCCCTGAAAACACTTTTACCATAGAACGTGGGATAGACTTACCTCGCGATCGCTCTCTTTACTGGATGGCTTTAACTAAACGGCAAGTTATGTTTCAACAGGTAGAAACTCCAACCTGGAATTTTCATGAACTAGAGTTTTTAAGAAACCTAAAGCTAACCAGCATTCTCGTTGTGCCCATTTATAGTAAAAACAAAGAAATCGGTGTAATCTGTATCGGTCGTTGTTTCCGTGAACATTGGCATTCAGATGACATAGCATTTCTTGAGCAGCTTGCCGATCATTTAGCAGTTAGTATAGAAAATACCCAATTATATAATGAGGTGTTAAGGTCAAAGCAAGAGTGGGAGAACACATTTAAAGCAGTTGACGATATGATCATTATTTTTGATAAGCATGTAAATGTTATTCAAATGAACGACTCCGTTAGGCATTTTTTGAAAACCCATCATCATAAAGATAATCTTCTCCTAGAACAACACTATAAAAGATTGGCTAATAAAACATTTCAAACAGAAAAAGCCAGATATAAAGAAATTAATTTTGAGGACCAATCCACCTTTGAACTTTACACATATCCCGTTTATAACAATAAAAACATCGTAAATGGCGTTATTGCGTATGTAAAAGATGTAACAGAAAAACGAAAAATGGAAGTACAATTACTTCATTCAGGAAAATTGGCTGCAATTGGGGAAATGGCAGCAGGAGTAGCTCATGAACTAAATAGTCCACTCACTGCGATCTTAGGAAATTCACAGCTTCTATTAAGAAATGTAAAGGACGACGATGATTCTTTTACTCTTTTACGAGATATTAAAACTTGTGGAATTCGTTGTAAAGATATAATTAAAAGTTTACTAGCTTTCTCAAGACAAGAGGAGTATACATTTCAAACTTTTCATATAAATGATGCGGTGAAACAGGTGTTAAATTTATTAAAATATCAGTTGGAAAAAAATCAAATAACCGTCATCACAAACTTACATAAAGATCTTCCAATGATCGAAGGAAGTCAGCAGCAAATTGAACAAATTATCATTAATCTGCTACTAAATGCAAAAGATGCAGTAGAAGCGATAGTAAAAGATAATAAAGAAATTGAAATCATAACATCACTGGAAAATCAAGCAGTTAAGGTCTCGGTCCGTGACAATGGTATTGGCATAGAACAAGAACGCTTGTCAAAAATTTTTCATCCTTTTCATACAACAAAAGAAGCTGAAAAAGGAACTGGTTTAGGCTTATCAGTAAGCATAGGAATCGCTAAAACACATGGTGGAAGTATTGATGTAATAAGTGAAGTAAACAAAGGCAGTACCTTTCAACTCGTGTTGCCACTTCAACCAACAAATAAAACGGAGGCGAGTGTATGATTTCGATTTTAATTATTGATGATGAAGTGGAAATTGGTTACTTTTTATCTCGTCTTTTTCAGTCTAAAGGATATCATGTAAAAGTCGTTAATAGTGGAAAGGAATTTTCTAAAATTGACTTTTCGTTAGAGCCATTTCATGTTGCTATGATTGACCTGAAATTACCGGATGCAAATGGTCTTTCTCTATTGCAAAATCTAAAGCAAGTTCAACCCGCATGTAAAGTAATGATTATGACAGGATACAGTACCATTAAGACAGCTGTTGATGCGATAAAACTAGGTGCAAGTGATTATATCGAAAAACCTTTTGACGATATTGATTTATTAGAAAAGCAAGTAGAAAAGTTGCTAGAATCTACCTGTTTTACGAATCAACATCATATCGAAAAGATAGCCCGTGAATCAGGTCTTATCGTAGGGAATAGTAGGACAATGAATCAACTTATTCAAACAGCTGCCAAGGTTGCAGGAAAACCGGTAAATATTTTAATTGAGGGTGAAACTGGTACAGGAAAAGAAGTCTTATCACGCTTTTTACATCAAGCAAGTGATCGGCATCAAGAATCTTTTATTGGTGTAAACTGTGGTGCACTATCTGAAAATTTACTAGAAAGTGAATTATTTGGTCATGAAAAGGGTTCCTTTACTGGTGCCACCCAGCCTCGAAAAGGATTATTTGAAATTGCCAGTAACGGAACCTTATTTTTAGATGAAATTGCTGAAGCATCTTATGCGATACAGGTAAAATTACTTCGAGTTCTTGAAACAAGGGAGTTTATGCGCGTTGGTAGTGAGAGCATGCTTCGAACCAATACTAGGTTAATAGCGGCGACGAACGAAGATCTGAAAGAAGCTGTTAAACAAAAGAAATTCAGAGAAGATTTATTTTATCGTTTAAATGTTGTTCATCTAATAATTCCGCCATTACGTGAGCGGAAGGAGGATATTCCACTCCTTGTTCAGCATTTACTGCAACGAACTGGCACGTCACTCTCATTTTCTAATTCTGCGATAGACTTATTACAATCATATGATTGGCCGGGAAACATAAGAGAGTTATCAAACTTTGTTACAAGAGCAGTTATGTTAGCTGATCCTAATGCTACCATTATTCAGGCAGATGATTTACCAATAAATCGCCAAACTAAAAGTCAAGTGATAACCTCTAAGGCAGATAAACAAGAAAGTAATTTGGAAAGTTACTTAAAAACATGGCTGACAGAAACATTGACTACATTTGAACAAAAAGACGAAGTTAAGCTAGATGAGGTGCTGGCCCAAGTCAAAGAATTAGAATCACAGGTTGGTAAATCGTTTATTATGCGAACGTTAAAAGACACGCATGGAAACAGGAAGGAAGCTGCAAAACGACTGCAAATTACGATGAGAAAGCTGAGATATTTGTTAAACGAAAAAACGTAATAACACTTTGATTATGTCAAAATATTTATTATAATAAGCAAGAATGACAATAATTGTCCTATATAAAAGGAGATAAAGAAAAGATCATGTCGAATTCAGAAAACAATACAAACGAAAAAAAGAAAGTAAGTCTTAAGGAATTAATGGAGCAACAATTAGCAAAAAAGAAAGAAAAGCTTTCTAATAATAAACAATCATTAAGCGGTGCTGCTTCTAATCAAAAAATGAAAAGTCAGCAACACAAAAAAACAAGTAATACACGAAGAAAAATGGGTTCATAAACGAACGTTTAAAAAGGACATTTTCTTAATAAAAGAAGATGTCCTTTTTATTTTCTTTTTTTGAGCGGTTTATTAGAGACTATTAAAAAGGATGTTCATCATTCTTTGTGAACACCCTTTTTAAAATTAACTGTTGGATACACATACCTTATTTCTTCCAGTTCTCTTCGCTTGGTACAACGCTTTATCTGCATCTTCAATTAATGAAGCTGAATTCATTGTTGTGTCATTATAACAGGCTACTCCTATGGAAACAGTGATCGATATGTTTTCACCAGAGTTTAAAGTAAAGTTATATTTCTCCACTCGCTCTCGAATACTCTCGCTAATTTCCTTTGCTCTTTCAAGTGAACAATCTAATAAAATAATTGTAAATTCCTCGCCACCATTACGACTAACGATATCAAACGACCTTACTGAGTTTTTTAAGATATTTCCTAATTCTCTTAAAACAACGTCACCTTCTTTATGACCGTATGTATCATTAATTCTTTTAAAATGATCAATATCAATATATAGAAGAGATAGTTTTTCCTGCTTTTGTTCAATTGTCGATAAAAAGGAATTGAATAGTTCATCAAATTTTCTAACATTGTTTAGTCCAGTTAACCCATCTGTTGAAGACTCTGATTTGTATCGGTCAAATAGCTCTTGGCTGTTTCGTAAATACTCAACCATATAAAAACCAATAAATCCACCCAGATATGAAATTCCCCAATAAGAAGGAATTAAAAACATTAAAATATGAGCATCTGTTAATATAATGGATACTAAAACTGAAAATATAATATTAGAAAGAGTTAAGATGTAGATTATTTTAACCTTTTTAGATAGATTCTTATTTGATAGATAGATAGAAATCAAAGTTATTAGTACGATCAAAATCACACCTGCATACGCAGATAAGTTAATGCCAATCATTAAGCGTCCGATAATAACAAACAGCATCGCAATTAATGCGGGAACTGCTCCGCCATAATAAGCGAGTAATATAACCGGAATATGTCTTAAATCTACAATTGTGCTCTCAAACTGCATACTATATTGCATTAAGACATTACTTAAAAGGCCACCAATACTTCCCATAAGTAATTTCCTTGAGATAGTTGAAGATCTTTGAAGAGGAGAAGATTTTGTTAGTTGAGTGTATAAAAAAAGTAATGAAGTTAATATAGCTAAATTTGACAGTAATTGCTTAATTATCATATGATCACCTGTTCTTACTAATTGAAAAATCCTGTTAAGAATAATATATATATTATAAGCTTTTTACAATGAATCTCAAGGAAAAGGTTGATTAAAATTATGGAAAAAAATAAGGTATTGATGTGATTAAGATAGGTTTTTTTAAAAAAAAGAGTAACCAATCTAGGAATTTTCTACGCAAATTTGGCAGAGTGACGAAAAAACGGCAAAATATAGCCGATTTTTCGGCTTTTTATTCATTATATTTTGTAATCCTCTTTATTTATAAGCGTTTACTATTTGGCATCATTCTTGCTTAGTTATTAACGAATTAAAAATTGAGGAGTGTTTTATGAAGGATAATAGTGTAATGGAAATAGTTTCCATTATATGTTCTAACACGATCTAGAGATTAATATATTTGATAGCGGTGGTACGGTCACCAACAATTATTGATACAACAATTTGTCTTACATAAATTCTTTTAGCTATCCAACTTATCTTTTTATATTTTGGGAGGGAATGTAATGGTACAAAACGTAGGAACAAAAGAACTAGAATTGAGCCCTAGATTAGTTGAATTTTTAAATGGGGACAAAAAGCTTTTTATTAATGGAGAATGGGTAGAGGCAGTAAGTGGTAAAACATTTGATACATTAAACCCGGCAACTGGTGAGAAACTAGCATCTGTTTCTGAAGCAGGAGAAGAGGATATAGATGTTGCAGTAAAAGCAGCTAGAGAAGCATTTGACAATGGTCCTTGGTCGAAGATGGGAACTGCTGAAAGAAGTCGTTTAATTTATAAATTAGCTGATTTAATTGAAGAACATAAGGTAGAGCTTGCACAGTTAGAAACATTAGATAATGGTAAACCGATTCGCGAAACTGCAAACGCTGACATTCCGTTAGCGATTGAACATTTCCGTTACTTTGCAGGATGGTCTACAAAAATTGTAGGACAAACAATTCCTGTACAAGGGAACTATTTCAATTACACACGTCATGAAGCAGTTGGTGTAGTTGGACAGATCATTCCTTGGAACTTCCCATTGTTAATGGCTGCTTGGAAGCTTGGGGCTGCCCTTGCTACAGGATGTACAATTGTCCTTAAGCCGGCAGAACAAACGCCATTATCTGCACTATATTTAGGGAAATTAATTAATGAAGCTGGCTTCCCTAAAGGTGTTGTTAATATTGTTCCAGGCTTCGGTCAAACAGCTGGTTCACCATTAGTAAATCACCCGTTAGTAGACAAAGTGGCTTTCACAGGTTCAACAGCTGTTGGTAAAGCAATTATGAGACAGGCAAGTGAATCATTAAAGCGTGTAACACTTGAGCTTGGTGGGAAATCACCTAATATTATCTTACCGGATGCTGATCTTTCAAAGGCTGTACCTGGTTCTTTAATGGGAATTATGTTTAACCAAGGTCAAGTATGCTGTGCGGGTAGTCGTCTTTATGTTCAGAAAAAACAATACGATAATGTTGTTGCAGATCTAGTATCCCTAACAAAAGATATCTCTCAAGGTAATGGATTATTAGAAGCAACAACAATGGGACCTCTCATTTCAGCACAACAACAAAATCGTGTAAAAGGATACATTGATAAAGGAATTGAAGAAGGAGCAGAAGTTCTAGCTGGAGGTACTATTCCATTTGAACAAGGTTATTTCGTAGCTCCTACCATCTTCGCCGATGTTAATAATTCAATGACGATCGCAAAAGAAGAAATCTTCGGACCGGTTGTTGCTGCGATGCCGTTTGATGACTTAGATGATCTTGTTGACAAAGCAAATGACTCCCACTATGGTCTAGCAGCAGGTGTTTGGACACAAGATATTAAAAAAGCACACTACATTGCACACCGAATTAAAGCAGGAACAGTATGGGTTAACTGCTACAACGCATTTGACGCAGCAAGTCCATTTGGCGGATATAAGCAATCAGGTATCGGCCGTGAAATGGGAAGCTATGCATTAGAAAATTACACAGAAGTAAAAAGTGTTTGGGTAAATATGGATTAATTGCTGAAGGGAAGAGGTCGTCATTCTGATGACCTCTTTTTAAGTTGGTTTTAGGTAACGGGAATAGTGTCGATTTTTGTCTGATCAAAGATAAAACGTTTAGAATCGAAGATAAATCTCCGTAATCGAAGATAAAACTCTGTAATCGAAGATAAAATGTTCAGAATCGAAGATAAATCTCCATAACCGAGGATAGACCGTTTAAAATCGAAGATAAATCTCCATAATCGAAGATAAAACGTCTAAAATCGAAGATAAATCTCCATAATCGAAGATAAAATGTTTAGAATCGAAGATGAGTCTCAATAACCGAGGATAGACCGTTTAACTTTGAAGATAAAACTCCGTAATCGAAGATAAAACGTCTAAAATCGAAGATAAAACTCCATTATCCGAGTTAAAATCTTATTCCAGTCAACCTAAGGCGAATTTTAAGACGGTTTCCGCCCATTAAAAATAATTTCTGCCATAAAGGGTGAGTATTTTTTAATAATCTGTTCAGATTCACTTGATAAAATGCCACTTTCATATGTATACAATCTCTTTTTGACATAAGGAACAGATTCGATAAAGTTTTCCATTTGTAAATAGTTATCCTTAACACCAAAAACAATATGTCGTATATTTGCCATAACAATAGTTGTTAAACACATCATACAAGGTTCAACAGTTGTGTAGATTGTACAATTTTCAGCATGTTTTTTTAAATAGGCTGCACAGCTATGAATTGCATTTATTTCTGCGTGTGCCACTTCGTTTTCTAACGTGCTTATCCGATTAGATCCTCGTGAAATGATTTTCCCATCATGAACGATCACAGCCCCGATTGGTCGATCTCCGCGTTTTCCTGCTTCTTCAGCTTCTTTTAAAGCTTCTTTCATATAAAAAGTATGATCTATCACATGTATGCCTCCTAAAATCTTTATTATAATATAGTATAAAACTAGATTAAGGGAGTTTCAAAATGAATTTATATACAAAGAGTGCATTAAAACAGATCAAGCTGGCTCTTGATTCTGTATCTACCATGATTAATCAGTTGAAAGAAGAAGATTTACATATAAAGGCTTTAGCAACTAAACGCTCAATTGGTGAGCTTTTGGAGCATATTTCAGTGTTATGTGAAGCTGATTTACTTATTTTAAACGGGGCAACAGAAGGGGAAATGTCTTCATTTTATAATGCTCATTCATACAAAACGTTAGAAGGGTTGCAACAAGCTTTAGAAAAACATTATAAAATACTTGAGAAAGCATTTTTAAATTATACAGAGAACGAGCTTTTAGAAATGACAACTTCATATTGGGGTGTTACATATTCTAGATATGAATGGCTGTTAGAAATAATAGCTCATCTTTATCACCATAGAGG
Source organism: Metabacillus sp. YM-086 (assembly GCF_048059995.1). NCBI lineage: Bacteria > Bacillati > Bacillota > Bacilli > Caryophanales > Bacillaceae > Metabacillus > Metabacillus sp. YM-086. The sequence continues at coordinate 161,697 of NZ_JBLUOI010000001.1, forward strand.
GCAGCTACATTCACTGCTCGTATATCACTTCAAAAAGGATCTTAACGTTTCTTTATTCGAATAACTACTAACAACAATGGATAATGGTTAGGAATCTGGGAAAATTATCATTAACTGAATCAATTTCATAATGTATCATTTGTTACCAAAAAACGTATGAAATTTCACATGAAATAATGTTTTTATCCGTGTATTGTTTATTAACATGTTCAAGGTGAAGAAAAATGTTCGTTTTTTGATTTATGAGTCATAATTATGAAATTAACTCAACTATATAAAGATTGGTGGTTAGTGATACATGGAATGGGATTTTATCTGGAAAGCCATTCTCATCGTTCTGGTTGGAACCGTTTTATTGAGAATTGCAGGAAGAAAAACAATTTCTCAGATGACGTTAGCTGAGACAGTATTAATGGTTGGTATCGGTACTCTCCTTATTCAGCCTGTTGCGGGTAAAAATGTTTGGACGACATTTTTAGTCGGAGGAATATTAGTTGGGACTCTTTTAGTTATGGAACTTCTTCAAATGAAATCAGACAAATTTGAAAAAGCGATTACAGGTAAGGCGAAAATTATCATTGATAACGGAAATTTAAATGAGCAAAATCTTAAAAAACTTAGATTATCTGTAGATCAACTAGAAATGATGCTTCGCCAAAATAGTATTTCGAAAATTAGTGATGTAAAATGGGCAACCTTGGAACCAAATGGTCAATTAGGGTATGAGTTAAAACAAGAAGCACAGCCTGTTACAAAGAAGGATTTTGACGAATTTAAACAAACAATTGTAAACTTAATACCTAGTAATGCTCAACTTACTCATATAAATGAAATTTTAAGCCTAATTAACAATAATACAAAGCCAGAAAATAAAGAGGACATTTTTGCAGAAGTTAAACATAATAGACATAAAGAAGCTCCTCCAAAGCACTTACAATAATTTTTTATAAAAAACACCAATAAATGTAATATTTTAGTTAATATTAAAAAAAGATGTAGTATAATAGGTTTGTTATTTATAATAAATCCCTAAGTAGACCTCCCGTTTTCTTAGGGATTTATTATATTAACTTCAGGAATGTAAAGGAGAAAAGAGGCATTGACAGGTCGATTCCATGCAATACCTCCGTTTTTTAATGGGGTTTCTTTGCTGTTTTTTCTTTCTTGGGCCAGATAAAGTAGCTTGTTGTAATGTATAAGTCAATCGCTAAAACGATTAACCATACGCTTACCATTGTATTGAGTGCTTCGGTTCTTTGAGGGTCCTGAATATAGATGATCATCATTTCTAAGATTGCTACACCAATTGTAAATGCTACAACGTGCTTGATAAATCCTTTTCCATAATGCTTTGCAAAAGGAATTCCGTATCGTTTCACCGGCTTAGCCGAAGGTTTTTTCATTATATAAAATTGGAATTTTTCGTCCATCCAATTAATCATACTTTTTCCATATGCCAGAGAAACTCCGATATAAACTGCAGCAATTCCATGTGCTAGAGTTGCTGTTGCTCCGCGATACAGATCAATGCTTGTAATGATAATTAACAAAAGGTCAATAATGGGGGTAGAAGCTAACAGTAAAAAACCAAGCTTTTGAAGCTGCAGTAAATATCGTGCCATTAACCCTAGTAATATAACAACCCAAAATGAAACCTCGCATGCAATAATGATCCATCCTAAATAATTCATAAGTACCTCTCTTTATGAAATGGTAATTTCTAACACTATTTTAGCACTTCTTACTTTTCTTTGTTACATGTAAAAAATATATTCTACTAGTTCCATAGAAAGGAGCAATATGATGAATTTTCATTTGAATGAAGCAATCGAGGTATTATCGAGAACACCAAAAGCATTGGAGCATTTTTATCTGGACTTTCTGATCAATGGCTGCATTGTAATGAAGGAGAAGGAACGTGGAATGCTTCTGAAATTGTTGAACATTTAATTGAAGCTGAACTACATAATTGGATTCCTAGATTAGAATCTATTCTACATGATGGAAAGAGCAAACATTTTCCTGCATTTGATCGTTTTTCACATTTGACTAAGCCTGAAAGTACGATTGAAGAAAAACTACTAATTTTTAACCAACTTAGAGAAACAAACACTGAAAAATTAAAAGAACTAATTAATCCTCATCATCATCTAGAAATCGAGGGGACACATCCCGCTTTCGGTGTGGTCAAAATAAGAGAGCTTCTTTCAACCTGGGTTGTTCATGATCTTACACATCTTTCGCAAATCGTTAGAGTCATGGCAAAGAGGTATTATGATGACGTTGGGCCTTGGAAGGAATATTTGGGAGTATTAAAGAAATAGAATTGTAAAAGTATCTTTCTCAAAACAAGGAGCTTTCAATAATGAAGATTAGAGCACTTCAAAAGGAAGAAACACCACCAATACAATTATTATTACTTGCGGATCCTTCAGTATCTATAATTGAAGATTACCTTAACCGGGGAATGTGTTTTGTTGCTGAAAATCAGGAGAACATGGTCATTGGAGTTTTAGTGCTACTTCCTACAAGACCACATTCTGTGGAGTTAGTGAATATTTCTGTTTCAGAGGATTACCAAGGAAAAGGTGTTGGCAAGTTATTAATCAAGCATGCGATTTCCGTAGCTAGAGAAAAATTATTTAAAGTAATGGAAGTTGGCACTGGAAATTCTAGCATCGATCAAATGGCCTTTTATCAAAAATGTGGATTTAGACTAACAGGCGTTGATTTTGATTTTTTCGTCAAACATTATGATGAACCGATATATGAAAATGGTATCCAATGCAGAGATATGGTGCGCTTTACACTGGATATTGAATAAAATGTGTTTATGACTTTACGCTTTGATTCAATTTGACAAATAGATTAGTAAACCAATACGCAAGAATAGACATACCTACATCAAGAAGAAAAACATGAAAAATATTCATTCCTTTATAAAAAAGCAACAATCCAAGCTTATGCCATACAAAAGCAATTGTTGTGATTAGTACCGAAGTGATAAAGGTTAAAATATAAAAATTACGATTGCGATTAGTTGAAATTTGATAAGCAAACATAAATGCAACTGGAACAAATGATCCATCAACAGGAATGCTAACGGGTATAAAAGGAACCATAAAATAAGGATGATCCCAATAGTTGAAACGAGTAAGAAATACATCTAAGTAAACAAACATCACATGAAAAGAATACCCATAAAAACAAATTCGAAAGATGTTTTTACGATCAATAAAAAACAGGGTGAAAATTAATGGAACAAAAAAGAAAACAACGTTAAACCAAAATTGCCAAGTTCCAAAATGAGCAAACTGTTTCCAGTATTCGAGAATTAGGTCAGTTAATTTGGCATCTAAAGAATCTATTTCCTCTAATATGTGTTCACGTGACATTGAGCATTCTCTCCTATCGCATGAAAAAAATGGTTGTTACTATCATTATTTGCCAAACCAATTTTTTCTACTCCAGTTATTAACTAGGTGTTAGCTTGTACATCCAAATGTATGTTATTTAGCATATTTTTTTATAAAAAAACAAAAGCATTTAATGCCTGGACTATACCTTCAGGACGAGGTTTTCAAATTTTTTAGAAGGGAATTTTGAAAAAGATGCATAATATACAAACTATCGACAAATGTTACAAGTACACTATACAAAGGAGGAATTGATTATGGCAAATAACTCAAATAACTTAGTCGTACCTGGAGCTGAACATGCACTTGAGCAAATGAAGGTGGAAATCGCAAATGAATTTGGTGTAGATCTTGGCGGTGAAACAACATCACGTGCAAACGGATCTGTTGGTGGAGAAATTACAAAACGCCTTGTTTCAATGGCGCAACAACAACTAGGTTAATTTGAATAAGGCATCATTCTTTTAGAATTAAACATCATGTATAACGACAACTAAAGAATGAAGATGCCATTTTAGGTTTTCTAATGTTTAGTGTTTTAAAAGATCATGAAATTGCTCATTTATATAACATTCTAGGAAAGTCAACAAAAGTAACTAAAGACATACATCTAAGAACTGTTGTGCTTGAACTAACTGAAGAGCTGAACAGACGACACCAAATGGCTACTGAATGACTATACTAGAACTAACCCCCCAAACTTATAAATAAAAAATAGAGGCTGATCCAAAAGTCTAGGTTTTAGACCTTTGGATTAGCCTTTTTTTGCGTACTTTTTTAAAAAAATAAAGTAAATAAGGTAAAATTAGTTCGTTCCATTAAAAATAATATTTATCTGCAACACCCTACTAAAACAGCCTCTTTTAAAGACATGATTAAACAAAAAAATCGCCTTATTTTGTATAATGAAGTTACCACAGCACCTTATACAAGAACCAACGAAAATGTGATGTGGAAAGTATATTTGGACAAATAAAACATAATCAGCAGTACAGACGCTTTTCGATGCGTGGCCTCCAAAAAAATACGATTGAATGGGGGCTTCTTTGTGTTGCACATAACTGTAAAAAAATGCAGAAAGCAATAAAAAGAAATAAAGTAAAAGAGAAAATTGGATGCGAATAAGGGGGAGGAATACCTCTTTTCAAATAAAAAATCCTACTTATTTGGTTTCTACACCAAAAATAAAGAAAGGGTGCTCAAAAGGTCGTAATTTAACAACCTTTTGAGTCACCCTCTATTTTAAATTAACTATGTTCTTTCTTTTGAGTTTGAAAATATCTCCTTATACACCAAACGTGAAACATAAATAACAAATAGATGCCAGGGAATAAACTGAAGAAAGGCACTATAATTTATTTTCACAAAGCGAACCTTTATAAGGAAATAATCAACCACTAAAAAATACAATAGATGATAAAAGCGATAAATGATTCCACGCTTAGAAGAGATAAAGGTAGAGAAAAAACTCAGTAGTAAACTGTAAAGAGGCGCAATGATAAAATGTTCCTTCCAGGTATGTAGCAACCCAACCCCAAATTTTAATTTTCCTCTTACAGCCAACGTATACATAAAGGTCACATCAATTACAACAATTGTTAAATATTGAGCCAATTTAAGAGCCCAATATTTTCTCTTCTCAATCATTTTATAAAAGTAATCGCTTATATAAAAATATATAAGCATTAAGACTGTGGTGAATTTTGGATTCCACCAGTTAGTTTTATAAATGCCCAAGCGAAGAAATAATTCCTCAACAATATAAAAATATGTGATGAAGGAAACTTTCCATCGCCAATTCTTTTTATAAATCGTTAAAAACGTTGCTGTAATGGGTACATAAAAGGCTTGAGATAAAATTGCTCCAAGAATATTATCTAAATATTTTATTTTTAAGATGGAGGGCTTATAGGTGTATGCTTGAAAAAGATTTAGTACAAAGTATTCAAAAAAGAAAGCAAAGCCAATATTTGAAAGAAGCAGTGTCCATGTGTATTCTCTTTTTCGTTTTAGTAATTGTGAAAAAATAATAAGATGAATAATTGTTAATAAAAGAAATGGTATAGAGTTTCTATTCAGTCGTCCTCTACGCAAGGGTATCACCAGCTCTTGACTAATATAATATTTTGATTTCTCAAATCTCTCCTACCTTTATCTTTTGTTATTATTTGTTTTTTTACTCAACTAACGAAATACCCGCTTGATTTGGTACAATGGAATGGAATCTCCTTGAAAGAGAGGAAAAAAGATGGATATAAGATTATTAAGTGAAAAACACGCAGCTGTTTATAAAAGTCTAAGATTAAAGGCGTTACAAGAGCATCCAGAAGCATTCAGCTCCAGTTATGAGGAGGAAATCACCTATTCTATAGCTACTGTAGAAAAGAGGTTAAGTGTAGAAAACTCCTTCACATTTGGAGCATTTGTTGATGAAAAATTAGTTGCTGTTGCTACATTGTTGCCGGAAACAAAAAATAAACTAAAACATAGAGCTAATATCGTCGCTGTTTATGTTAGTACTAGCTACCGCAAATCGGGAATAGGTAAAAAGTTAGTAGAAGCAGCCATTAACAAATCAAAGTCTATTGAAGGAATCGAGCAACTATATTTAACTGTTTCATCGAGCAATATAGCAGCAAAAAATCTTTATCAATCATTAGGTTTCAAAACATTTGGTATTGATCAAAAGGCATTAAAAGTTAAAGAAACTTATTATGATGAAGAACTTATGGTACTATATTTGTAATACAACGGCGGATTATGTCATTCAAATGCAAAAGAACACTAACAGAATTGTTACTTAGTGTAAAGTAGCCATAAAACTTAAATAAATAACTCTGGAAACACACTTGGATGGTGGCAACATGACTGAAAAGAAAAAAATACAAGAAGCAGACTTATATAAACCAATCCAACATTATTTTACCCGAGAAGGATATGACGTTTATGGTGAAGTAAAGGATTGCGATATTGCGGCAGTAAAAGATGACGAGCTTATTGTGGTGGAACTAAAGCTTAACTTAAGTATTGAGTTATTAATGCAAGCAACTAAGCGGCAGCGTTTAACGGATCAAGTATATATTGCTATTCCGAAGCCTCGCTATAATAAGCGGTCGAAGCGATGGTCTGATCTATGTCATCTCATAAAAAGACTGGAGCTTGGTCTGATTATTGTATCTTTCACGGGAAATAGAAAGAGAATGGAGATGATCTTCCATCCAACTACATATAGTAAACAACGTAAGCAACAGAAGTGGAAACGAGATTCAGTTCTTAAAGAAATAAAAGGAAGAAGTGCTGATTATAATATTGGGGGAAGCAGTCGAACGAAAATTATGACTGCCTACAAAGAAAATTGTATTCAAATTGCTTGCTATTTACTTGAATTTGGTGAACTCTCTCCAAAAAAATTAGTGCAATTAGGAACAGGTTCAAAAACATCCTCCATCTTAACCAAGAACTTTTATGGTTGGTTTCAACGAGTGAAAAGAGGCATCTATACCATAACTGACACAGGAAGACTTGAAATAAAAGAGTATCCTGAATTAGTAGATTATTATTTAGATAAAGTAAAAGAATCAGAATAATGGGGGAATTTAGATGCTACTTAACGAGAAGATATACCATATTGGTGAGCTAGAGGGGTTCTCACCGCAAATTGGTCGGTTAGTTTCTATGATGAATTATACACGACATACAACATTAAGAGCTGTTCATGGTTTATCCATCAAGGAGCTTGACTTTCACCTAGACTCTCAAAGTAATTCGATCGGTATGTTGCTGTATCATTTCGCTGATGTTGAGAAGATTTATCAAATTTTAACATTTGAAAACAGGGAACCCACAGAGCTTGAAGAAAAAGAGCTAGAATTGGGTTTGGATTTAGGTGAGAAAGGACAAGAAAATATTAAGGGATATCCTTTAGAGTTTTATCTTGACAGACTAGAAAAAAGCAGGAATGAAACACTTAAACAGCTACAACAAAGAAGCGATGATTGGCTCGATGAAACAACTCCGTTTTGGAATAATTTGACCGCAAATAATTATTTTAAATGGTTCCACGTTTTTGAAGATGAATTAAATCATCGTGGACAAATAAGAATGATTCGAAAAAGATTTATAGAGTAGATTTTTATGGCTCCAGCTTGAGTTTCATTTTCAAGCTGGTTTTTGCAGTGATATAAATCACATTTTTAGAAGGTGTAAGCTGATATATTTTATAGTTAGAGTAGGAACAAGTTCCTAATAGGAATGAGACCCTATTTATATACTCTCTTTAACGTAATAAACTATACCTACAACATGTTTCTTTAATGTATTGGAGTTATTATGAAAATTAAAAATAGAAAAGTTAGACTTTCAACTTTATTAACAGGACTTGTAGCTGGTTCTGTTATTTTAACGACAGTTATATTATTGATAGCATCCTATCAATATGAAAAAGAATCGCTGACAAACGCCTATCTTAATCTTAATTACTCAAAGTCGAGTAAGATGAGTAGATCGGTTGATTCGTTGTTTAAGTCAATGAGAATGAGTTTAGAAGAAACAGCAACTTTTTTGTCTGAAAACGATGATTTTAAAGATGATGAAATTCAAGATTACTTTGAGCTTTTACGAAATAATAGCAGATACTTCAATTCTTTATCTTGGATTGATGGAAGTGGTGTTGTTAGGAGTATAGCCCCTATTTCGGTAGGTCTAAGAGGAGAAATTCTTAGTTCAGGTGAGACAAGAAAAATTGTGGATTCAAAAAGACAAACGGTTTCTCAGCCATATATTGCTCCTTCTGGACGTTTAATTGTGCTGCTTGCACATCCTTTTTATGATCAGAATAATCACTTTAAAGGAATGATCGGAGGATCTATTTATCTTCAGGAGCAAAACGTGCTTACCGAGATTCTTGGCAACGATATCATTGATGAAAACGGTTCTTATTATTATGTTGTTGGACCTGAAGGGAAGATTTTATTTCATCCTGACAAAAAACAAATTGGCGAAGATGTATCAGAAAATCCTATTGTCGGGAAAATAATGCAAGGTAAAAGTGGAAAGGAAATTGTCACAAATACAATGGGCGTCACGATGTTAGCGGCATATAGTGTTGTTCCAGAAACAGGCTGGGGAGTTGTTCAGCAAACACCTGTTTCTTTTATCTATGAATCATTGTATGATCACCTAAAAAAGTTACTTATATATATTCTTATCCCTTTTGTTAGTTTGCTTGCTCTTTCAATTTTTATTGCCAGAAAATTAGCAAAGCCTTTTTTTGATCTTTCTAACGTTGTAAACCAAATTTCTTCTGGTAAATTAGTGAGTTTTCCTGAAATGAAATCACATTGGAATAGAGAGGCTGACTTATTAACAAAAAGTGTGACAATGGCGATTGAAGGAATGCAAGATAAACATCAACAGCTTTCTTACGAAGCAACAACCGATTCTCTAACAAATACTTCAAATCGCCGCCTGCTTGACGAGGTTATGAAAGAATGGGTAGCAAAAAACAAACCTTTTACACTTATCGCTTTTGATATTGATAATTTTAAAAAAGTGAACGATACGTTTGGACATCAAACTGGAGATCAAGTACTACAGTTTGTAGTAAAATATGCACAAATGATGATTAGAAAAAACGATTTGTTATTTCGATACGGCGGGGAAGAGTTTGTTCTATTAATTCCAAATGTTACATCAACTACTGCTTACTCAATCGCGGAAAAAATTCGTATATGCTTAGAAAATAATATTTCTCCTATCGGAAAACCTATTACAATATCTTTAGGTATAGCAGAATTTCCATTACACACAAAACGGCAGGATGAAATATTTGACCTAGCCGACCAAGCCTTATATGTGTCAAAATCAAAAGGAAAAAACAGGACGACAATTTGGAATGAAAACTTATAAGTGATTTCAAATATGATTTTATTTAAGGCTGTGTACAACAGCCTGTTTTTATTTTGATTTGAGAATTACAATACAAATGTTACTATTGAAAGTAGGTTTGTCTTAGGAGATAATTTTTACGAATCTTATGAAACCTTTTTATATACTGCATTTATTGAGAAATTAGGTGGCTATCATAATTGTTGTTGCTATTTTTATCTTCTGGTTCATTTTAGACCTTCTTTTAAGGTATATATTAGGTATCAAATTAAAAAAAGCTTTTAAAAAGTTTGAGCATCATGATGTAATGTTTAAAAATATAGATAAATGGCTTTTTAGAGTCTTTTTACTGTTGCTTTTAATAAATATCGTTCTATCGTTTATGGACATGATTGTATTTGTTTTTATTTATTTAGCAATCACGAGCTTTCTTCATGGTATACAGGAATGGAAGTTTGATAAGGAAAATAGAGAATATATATTCACGTGGCTAGGTACTGGAGTTTGTATTTTATTAGGAGTTTTATATATTTTAGGTATTACTGGTGTGTAAAATATGCATCTAGGTGCGCAATAATAAAATAAAAAACCTGGATGGAAATCACCTTACCATCCAGGTTTTTTTATGCTCTATTTAAATGTCCAAATATTATTTAAAGTGAAATTTATGAGTGGGATTACTAGGATTGTCACAATTTCTCCAATAGCATAATGAAACGATAGAACATTAACAACTGTAAAGATAATCACAAAATTTAATGTGAAGCCAATGATGGACACAACAAGAAATCGCAGTAATTGTTGATGAGAGTACTTTCCACCAAATGTATATTTTTTATTTAACAGGTATGAAAAAAGAGTCATGATGATAAAAGAAATCGACGCACCGATAACAGGTTGTTGATGGAAAAATTCTACAAATATAAACATTGATAGAAAATAAATGAGCGTACATATAATCCCGACAAAACTGTATTTTATAAATTTTATAATAAAAAGTCTATTTAGAGTCATACCATCACCTTTTACATAAAAATTACTCTTTATTCATATCGGTTAGTAGAAATAAATATTTACAAAAATTCTTGTTACCTTTCATATTTGTTTGATTTTACTTGACCCTGGAACGTAATGATTTTTATCAATACTACTTACAAAAGGATAGAATGAAATAATCGTTTTTTAAATGACGACCATTTTTAACAGATATTATGAAGGATTCTCTCATAAAGTTAATACATGTCCAAATGTTTGTGAGGGAATCGAATGAATACGATAAAAATTGTGAGTGTTATTGTGTTAGGCAGTCTTCTATTATCAATTGGAATCAATGTTTTTTTAACTCCTTATAAAGTGTTAGATGGTGGAATGATCGGAATTGGCTTAATCTTGCACTATTTGTTTGATTTAAAAGCAGGTATCATGATCATTGTTTTTAGTGCACCAATATTTCTCGTTGCATGGATCTATTATAGAAAGTATTTTTATAATAGTTTACATGGGTTATTACTTTCATCTTTTTTTATTGATTTGCTAAAACCATTGGATGGAATTGTTCATGCTTCACCAATTGTAAGCTCCATTATTGGCGGGATATTTGTTGGCTCAGGGATTGGGTTAATGCTTCGTATCGGGACTAGCACAGGTGGAACAGATCTTCTTGCTCAATTTATATCTGACAGATCTGGAATTAACGTCGGGATTTTGATCTTTTGTATTGATATGGTTGTGATCTTGCTAGGAGGTCTATTAATATCAAGTGAAACATTAATTTTGTCTTGTATTACCATCGTATTCGTTGGATTAACAACAACAATTGTTTCATCAAAATCTATAAGGGAAGTTTAAGCTTGAAAAGCCAGACTATAACAAACTTGGGTAGTAACCGGGTATGCTTATAGTCTTTTTATTTTGGCTTGAGGTGAAAGGTGGCTGTTGATTTCCGTTCCAGGCGCTTCGCTTTCCGCGAGGCTGGCGGTGAGCCTCCTCGTCGCTGAGCTCCTGCGGGGTCTCACCTGTCCAGCTGCTCTCGCAGGAGTCTGCGCGCCTTCCACTACAATCAACAGAGTTTTCAAACTTTATGAGGAGCGGTATCAACACCTTATTTAAAATTGTATTACATACCGCTTGAGGTGAATAAACGTCTTAATCATCTAATATAACATTGGTATTCAATCTATGGTGAGACTATTTATGCACCCAGACCATTATGGCATATCGTTGATTCTTAGGATTAAGGATTCATGATGAGACCATTTCGACCCCTTCTTTCTACTAACTCACCTTTTAAGAAAGCATCATTTGCTTTTTCTGTTTAAATAAAGTTTTTCCACAACGAAAAGTAACGTAATAATAATTCCTGAGACGATTACAACAAATAAGTCTGACTTTATTTTCAGCAAAATAAACGCACTAAGGATAACCCCATCTAAAATCAAGGCTATTGTTACTATAATGGGATTGGCTCCTACCTTGTGACGTAAGTGCTTTAACACACCAAAATGAACAATCATATCCATAATAAGATATAGAATGGCACCCATTGATGCAATTCGGGTTAAGTCAAGTGTCACAGTTAAAATGATCGCTAAAACAACTGTTAACACTAGAGTGTTCTTTTGAACAGATTTTTTAAGCCCAAAATTAGCTTCAGGAATGAGGCTCATTTCCGATAACATGGCTAACATCCGAGAAACGGCAAAAACACTTGCTATAATTCCCGTAATTGTAGCAATGATTGCCAATATGACTGTGAACCATACACCATAACCACCAAAGGCCGGACGGGCAGCTTCTGCAAGTGCGTAATCCTTTGCCTTTATTATTTCATCTATCGTTAGGTTGCTTAATACGGCCAAGGCGAGAAGTAAATAGATAACTAGACTGATTATAATAGAAATACTAATTGCTAATCCAATATTTTTTCTAGGTTTTGTGATTTCAGCTCCACTATTTGTAATTGTCGTAAATCCCTTAAAGGCAAGGATCGTTAAGGACACAGCTGCTATCAAATTTAGGGTGCCTGCGTCTTGGTTCACTGCTCCTGATTGAGGTGATGGTAAAGCAAAATCAACAATCCACAAACCTGATAAAGCAAGCACTGATAATCCTATGATTTTTACAAATGATGCAATGGAAGTAAAAGATTGGATAAATGTATTTCCTGATATGTTTACAATGAATGAAAAAACAATTAATCCAACACCTAGTAATGGGATAAGAAAACCTGGTTGTTTGCTCTCAAATAACTGGAGCGTATATGTACCAAATGTCCGTGCCACTAAACTTTGATTAATAATCATCGAAATCGCCATCATAAGTGAAGCTGCAGTTGCAATTGTTCCTTTGCCATAAGCCTTTACTAAAAACATACCAATTCCACCAGCGGAGGGAAATTCCTGGCTCATTTTTATGTAGGAATATGCGCTAAAACCTGTGACAATACTACCAATTATAAAAATAAGAGGAAACCATTGACGAGAAAGCTCGGCAACTTGTCCAAGCAAGGCAAAGATGCCGGCACTGATCATCACACCTGTACCCAATCCAACAGCTCCTCCTAGAGTAATACTATTTTTCTTGTAATTGCCCATTTTTTCACCTTTTCTATTAATAGTTTTATTTAATGTCGTACCCCTTGTGAATTAGCATAAAACATCATAAAAAAGGAATGAGCAAGATAAAAAGAAATAAGCCCTCCACCGTCTAACGAATGAATGGCTTATTTCTTATATATTAACTACTTTTTCTAACATTATCTTTTAAATCTGTTTTTCCGCCTCGTAGATTCAATGGATCAAAGAAATTTGCTATTTCCCGTTCGGCACTCTCTAGAGAATCAGATCCATGGATGACATTTTCTTCTTTGCAAAAAGCAAAATCTCCACGAATTGTTCCTGGCAGTGCTTCTGTTGGACTTGTTTTTCCAATCATCGTTCGAGAAACCTCAATGATGTTTTCACCTTCCCAAACCATCGCAAAAACAGGTGCTGATGTAATAAAATCAACCAACTCACCGAAAAATGGCTTTTCTTTATGTTCTTCATAATGGTATTCAGCTTTTTCTTGATCAATTGTCATGAATTCTGCTTGTAAAAGAGTAAACCCCTTTTGTTCAAAACGTCTAACAATTTCTCCAATTAATTTTCTTTTCACACCATCAGGTTTGACCATGATAAAAGTTCTCTGCATGGGCATGAAAATCACCTCATTTAAATGTATTTAAATTCACCTGACACTGGCAAATCTACTAGTCATTATTGGAACTTCCATAATTTCTTAAACATGAATGAATAAAAAATTGCATTGTAACTGTTTTTTACAAAATTCTATTTAGTTTGTTACATAATCCTACACAATCATAGACTGAACCTCTTTAGTGAAGGATAATTTAGAAAATTCCAAAAATATTATCTGAAGTAAGAGGTGGATAATCCTTGAAACAAACACATCTAGCGATCGAAATGCAAGATATTGTGAAAAAGTTTGGTTCGGTAGTTGCCAGTGATTCTGTTAACTTTTCTGTCAAAAAAGGGGAGATTCATGCCTTATTAGGTGAAAATGGTGCAGGGAAAAGTACCATTATGAGCATGCTTTCCGGTATTTATAAAGCAGATAGTGGCACTATTGCTATACATGGTAAAACATGTCAGATTCGTTCGCCAAAGGAATCAATGGAATTAGGGATTGGTATGGTTCATCAAAACTTCCGTTTGGTCGATACACTAACAGCCATTGAAAATATTATTCTTGGTGAAAAGGGCCAAATATGGCGAGGCCCCTCTTGGTTGAAGAAAAAGAGCGAAGAAATAGAAATAATCTCAGAGCAATATGGACTAAAGTTTCCTACAAATGTTCCAATCTGGCAATTATCCGTTGGAGAGCAACAGCGTGTAGAGATTGTAAAAACACTTTATCGGGGTGCTGACATCATTATTTTCGATGAGCCTACATCTGTTCTGACTCCTTTCGAAGCAGAGCAATTATTTCAAACGATGAAGAACCTAAAAAAACATGGGAAAACAATGATCATCACAACTCACAAACTAAAAGAAGTGATGGAGGTTTCAGATCGAATTTCTGTTATGCGAAAAGGAAAAATGATTGCTCACCGAAATCGTGCTGATACGTCAGTTGAAGAGTTAGCGCAATTGATGGTCGGAGCCTTACGTACAAAAGGGGTAACAGTTACATCAGAGCCAATCGGAAAACCAGTTATAGAAGTGCGAAATCTTTCCGTTCAAGGAGAGCGTGGGGTGCTTTCGATTGATCAAGTTAGCTTTACGATTCATGAACATGAAATTGTGGGGGTGGCTGGTGTTGCAGGAAATGGACAGAAGGAACTTGCCGAAACGTTAACAGGGCTTATCCCGTGGAAAAGCGGATCCATCATGTTTAATCAAGAACAACTAATTTCTCCTACCGTTCAGAGTTTAATAGATAAAGGAATTGCCCATATTCCTGAGGATCGTATGAAAAGTGGTTTAGCAGGAAGCTTAGGAATAGTTGATAACTTACTATTAAAAACATATCGAACAACTAAACGTACAAAATGGGGTCTTCTCCAAAAGAAACAAAATAGTGAATGGTCAAGAAAATTAGTTGAAACATTTGATGTTAAAACAGCTGACCTACATAGCCCTGTTCGTCAGCTTTCAGGTGGTAATCAGCAAAAGCTATTATTCGCACGAGAAATTGATCAAGAGCCGAAGCTGATGATTGCTGTACATCCAACACAGGGGTTGGATGTTGGAGCTACAGAAGCTGTTCATCAGATGTTGCTAAATCTTAAGCTTTCAGGAGGTGCCATTTTACTCATATCGGAAGATTTAGATGAAGTAATGAAATTGTCCGATAAAATTTTAGTTTTATATAACGGGAAAGTGAACGGCGTCATCTCTCGGGCAAAAGCTGAAAAAGAGTATATTGGCCAACTTATGGCTGGTTTGGATGAGCGGAAGGAAGGAGCTGTTTTATGAATCAAAAAACATCTGCTGAACAAGCTGCTGTTGAAATACAGGGTTCTAAAAAGAAACTAGAATTGCCTTTTCGATTAGAATATGACCCACATAAAAAGTCGAGCAGCTGGTTTGTACCACTTTTATCAATACTTATAGCTTTATTTATTTGTGCTGTGTTTATTGCAATCGACGGGATGAATCCCATTACGGTTTATGGAAAAATGCTGCAAGGTGCATTTGGCTCTGCTTTTGGTATAAGTGAAACACTTGTAAAAGCAACCCCTCTTTTACTTTGTGGGCTCGGTGTGGCCATTGCTTACCGAATATCGATCTGGAATATTGGTGCAGAAGGGCAATTTTTACTAGGAGCAATTGGAGCAACAGCTATCACCATTTACTTTCCAAACTTGCCTGGAATCGTTTATATCC